>DATBAY010000096.1:0-9837 GCA_036271295.1 Lacipirellulaceae bacterium
ATGTGAGTCCGCGATTGCGGATCAACGCCCGCTGTCGGCTCGTCCAGAAAAATCACCTGCGGCTCATGCACCAGCGCGACCGCAAGGTTCAGCCGTCGCTTCATGCCGCCGGAAAACGTTTTTACTCGATCTTTCGCTCGCTCGATCAGGCCTGCAAATTCGAGGGCCCAATCGACGCGCTCTGCCAACTTCGCCGACGCGAGGCCATACATGCGACCGAAAAACTTCAGATTTTCAAGTGCTGTCAGCTCTTCATACAGCGACAAAGTTTGCGGCGCATCACCGATCAGCTGGCGAATTGCCGGCTCACTGGGCGCGCCGCGATCGACCAAGCGAATCGTCCCGCTATCCGGTGCAAGGGCGCCGATCAGCATCGCGATTGTGGTCGACTTCCCCGCCCCATTCGGGCCCAGCAGCCCGAACGTCTCACCGGCGCGAACGCTAAACGACACTCCGGCCACGGCGTTCGTCCGGCCGAACGATTTACGGAGATCGCAAACTTCAATCATCAGCTTGACTTGAGCAAGTGGAGTCGCAGTGGGTGGATAGGATAAGACGTATTCGGCTCTTTAGTGGCAATATTGTCTCGATAGTTGACGTCGAATCCGCTCACCCGCTGCGATCGCAGACCCGATCATGCGAATCGCCCAATTTCCCTAGATACGCAGTCCATTCGAGCTAGCACCAGCCGAGCCGGCAACACGGCGCTGCTGCAAAGGGCTGAGATTTGTAAGCTGTCTCTCTCGATTCGCTATGCCCTGTAATTCTCGTTGGAACTTTCGTATGGAATCCGAACCCAATTCCAACCTGTATCTCAAATACGTTCGAGCGATCGAATTCGCGAATGAACAGGTAAATGAGGTGTGTGAAACAGAACAACAACGCTCGATATTCCTCATTCACCCTTTGTCCGAGCACGAATTCGAGAATTGGTGGAGACTCGTGTCGGAAGACCACAACTGTGCGGCTCGATGGCATGAGCGACTCGCTAACCCGGCGCTTGCCTTCAATCGGCTCCATCAACAGATCAACTGGAACTTGAGCGAGATTCAAATTCGGCGGACTGCGGCGTAGAATTTCTTGGTCGCTTTTTTTTGAATCCTTCCACCAAAATCGAGATGACATTCTTATCGATCAGTTCCATCGCTAAGGTTGGCGTCTCACTCCAAAGTGCCAATTTTATTTTCTTCAAATTTGGAGCCGCTAAAAAAAATCCCTTCGTGCCGATCATCCGTTGGGCAATCCGCCACGTCATCTTCCCCGCCGCATCGGTTGGTTGAAATAAGGCCGCCAGTTCACAGATGAAGTAACTTATCATCTTGCTTACATCCGAAATAGAATCCGTATTGAACGGTAGAATCGAATCCAACGAATTCTGGACGAAAACAACTTCTTCGCCAGGCACTGGTGTATCTGTTCGTGCGACCTGTTCCTTAGCGATTTCGAACTCCTGTCGCACGATTGCGTCGACTGAAGGTTGCGGCGTAAGTAATTGCCCGTTTTTTACGACCACAGCATCCGCGCCTTCCCACCCGTAAATTGATACCGAATCAGCCTTCGGCAGCAATTCCGGCTGTCCATCTTTGGGCCCCACCAAGATCACGTCGATCGATTCGCTTGGTGCTAACTCGAAATTCTCTGCCCACGGCTCCAGCCAAACCGTGAGTTGACTAGCCGTCGGATTCCGGATTCGGATTCTCGTCTGACCCAATCGATTTTTCGGAAGATTTAACATTTATTCAGTCGGAGTTTCTTTGTCGCCTAATAGCTGCAAGCATTTGTTGAAGAGTTCAATTCGCTTACTCGAAGTAGGCATTCCGCGTCCGCGAGTGGTTTGGTCAAAATAGAAATCACGCCAAAGCTTGGCAATCTCATAGGTCAGCCCAAGTTGCTCTAGTTCCTGGCGACTGATTGTTTCCAATCGTTCTATTGCACCTTGAGGCCCTGTTCCCCACAAGCGTTCTCCGAACTCCGCGAGTGTACGACCTAGCGGAACGGGGGAATTGGCGACACGGATATTGTACCCAACAAATAGAGAGTTTTTTCACGCCCGCGCAACCTGCGTCCCGCTCACCCGTCGTACGAGCCGCCGCATTTCCAGCACGCTGATGGTCGACAATACGCGATGGATCGGCAGTCCGCTCGCTTTCGCCACGTCGTCAATCGAGATTGTGGATCCATCAATCGCGCCCAGCACTTTTTGTTCGATTTCATTGAGCACGAGCTCCGCCGGTTTCGTCAGCAGCGTTCCGTCCTCGCGCTGAATGTTCTCGGCAAGCGGTCCCAATTCCGCCAGCACGTCATCAATCGATTCCACCAGCTTCGCCCCATCCTTGATGAGCGCATGCGGGCCGCGCGAAACACGACTATCGATCGGGCCCGGCACCGCGAACACCTCCCGGCCCTGCTCGTACGCGTGCCGCGCCGTAATGAGCGCGCCTGAGCGCTCGGCTGCTTCGACCACAATCGTTCCCAAAGTGAGCCCGCTGATGATCCGATTCCGCTGCGGAAACGCCCCGCTCAACGGCGGCATCCGCGGCGGCGATTCGCTTACCAGATATCCGGCCTCCGCCACTTCATCTGCAAGTTTGTCGTGCTCGGGCGGATAGATATTCAATAGTCCGCTCGCCAGCACGGCGATTGTCCGGCCGCCTGCTTCCATCGCACCCCGATGGGCCGCCGCATCAATTCCGCGCGCAAGCCCGCTCACGACCGTGAACCCAGTGCGCGCCAAACTCCCCGCTAACCGCTCCGCCTGCGCGATCCCATACCGCGAAGCATGCCGAGTGCCCACAATCGCCACGGCCATCTCATCCTGCGCGTTCGGCTTCCCCCGCCGAAATAGCACTCCAGGTGGATCATGAATCTGCCTGAGCGGCCGCGGATAATCGCCGCTCGACTCGGTCAGCACATCAATACCATGATCGGCCGCAATCCGCAGTTCGAGCTCGGCATCGATCTCTTCATTTGCGGCCAGAATGCGCGAAGCAATCTTCGGGCCAATGCCATCGACGGCTTGCAGCTCGTACTTGTCCGCCGCAAGCACTGCCGCCGGCGAACCGAACCGTTCGATAAGCGCCTTCCGCAAGAGAGGCCCGACACCCGAAACGAGCGACAGCCGCACGCTATCGACCAGTTCGTCGGCGAATACAGCATCGGCCATGCGCCCCCCATTCGAACGGCAATAGCTAACGGGCGATCGACGCCAACACGTCGTCATTCGTCACATCGCCCACGAGCTCCACGTGCCCCATCCGTGTCGGCAACACAAATCGCAATTTCCCGCGTTCCGCTTTCTTGTCGCGATACATCAACTCAACGAGTTCGTTGTGGTCGACATCCGGCACATCCATTGGCAACGCCAGCGCCGCAAGCAACTTCTGCTGTCGCTCGACAAACTTCGCATCAATCCTGCCCAATCGCTCCGCCCACCGCGCGGCACACATCATCCCAATCGCGACGCCCTCGCCATGCAGCAGCTTCTCATAGCCAGTTGCCGCTTCGAATGCGTGGCAATAAGTATGACCGTAATTAAGAATCGACCGCAGCCCTGTTTCCTCGCGCTCGTCCTGCTCCACCACATCGGCCTTCAGCCGGCAACAGCGTTCCACAATCCGCGTCAGCACCGCCGCATCGCGCGTATTGATTTGACCCACATTCGCTTCGAGGTACGCGAAGAAATCCGCGTCTTGAATTACGCCGTACTTCACCACCTCCGCCAGCCCCGCATGATATTCGCGCTCAGGCAGCGACTGCAGCACGTCGACATCAATCAGCACGCCCTTCGGCTGCCAAAACGCGCCCACCATATTCTTGCCGCCCGGCAGATTGACCCCAACCTTGCCGCCGACCGAACTATCCACTTGCGCGAGCAGCGTCGTCGGAATCTGCACGAATCGCAACCCACGCCCGAACGTGGCCGCCACGAAACCCGCCAGGTCGCCCACCACGCCGCCGCCGAGCGCCACAATCACCGTCTTGCGATCCGCCCCATGGTCGAGCAGCTCCTCCCACAGCTCGGTCGCCACTTCCGGCGCTTTGCTCGGTTCACCCGGCTCCACCTCAAGCCAAGCCACCTCGCACCCCAACTCCTCAAGCGTTTCGACTAGTGCGTCGTTGTAAAGCTCGGCAACATTCGAATCCGTAATGATGACCGTGTGCGCATCATCCTGTTCAGCATCACACAGCTTCGCCGCATTGCGGAGGTTGCCGCTCCCGATCTCGATATCGTAACTTCGCGGCCCAAGATTGACGTGTACGGTCGGCATGTTGTGAATCGCGTGTTGCGTCGTTCAATCTGCTAGACAAAAAAAGAGGGGGAGATGGGGAGACACGGAAACAGGGAGAAACTTCCAATCGCTTCTCCCTATCTCCTCGTCTCCCCCTCTCCCATTCTGCATCCCTCACGCCGTTACGCGCGCGATATCGTCCGGCGTCACCACAATCCGCCGGCAAAAACCCGAGTGTGTTCGCACATATTCCAACTGATCCGCCTGATCCGGCGACTGGTGCAGCAGCCGCTCGACGCGGGCCCGCTCGGCCGGCTCCCAGTCGTCATACTCCTCGGGCCACTGGGTTTCCACTTCCACAATGAGCGCTTCGCGATAAGGATCGAATTGATCGGCCATGCTGGTCGACACACATCTATTATAGTGGTGAAAAACGGTCGGTTACCGAACCGCCGATTCGATTAGCCGCCGGGCGCTAGCTCCCGGTTCTGAACGTTCTAGTATACTGGACCCACCATGCCCCCAAAAGCCGACGCCGCCGCACTCGCCCCGCCTCAAACCGAACCCAACGCCTCCGGCAAATGGGTGATTCTCGGCATTCTCGCGGTCGGCCTCACCGCGGCTGGCGCGAGCTGGTGGTTCCGCTACAACGCCACACACCACGCCGCGACGTTCTGGGGCCGCAATGCCTGGCTTATTCGCGATGCCGACCGCGTCCAACTGCTCGAACTTCGCCCCGGAGAAAAGAACGCTCCGCCAAAGCCCGACGCGATCACCGTCAATGGCTACCCGGTCTTAGTTGCGGCCGAGCAAAATGTCTCCCAAGCCCACGGCCTCGCCCACCTACGCAACGCCTTGCTCGAAGACCAAAGCTTCAACTGGCCAGCGAAAACAATCACCAACGACCTCAACTGGCGGTGGGCTCTGAAATTCGATTTGGACAACGAGCACGCCATGATTTTCCTCACCGATGACTTCCTCCACGCCACCGGCGATGTCGACGCCGGCGCGATCCCGATGGTCGTCTCCTGCGACCCGGTCGCCCCTGGCCTGCGGACCGTCATCGACGAATGGCATCACGCCGACGCCGCTCCCGCCAAGTGACTCCACAGCAGCCGTAGCTGGATTCGCAAGAATCCGGCCGAATTCGGAGTCTTGCGACTCCAGTTACAAAACTGCAATGAACGCGTCATCCGTATCGCCGCACTAGCATCGCCAGCACTCCTCTCAACTCGCCGTAGGCGCACTCGCCTCTTCTCCTATAATCCCCCGCTCAAAGCCAGCGGCCCCAAGCCGCTGACGACCGATCCCTCACCCCTGCCCTCTCTTCTCATGCGCAGCATCGCCATCATCAATCAAAAAGGCGGCGTCGGCAAAACTACCACTGCCGTTAACTTGAGCGCCGCCCTCGCCCGCTCCGGCCTACGTGTCGGCCTCATCGATATCGACCCGCAAGCGCACGCCTCGCTTCACCTGGGTCTCGATCCACAATCGCCCACGCCCACGGTTTACGACCTGCTCTGCGAAGAAACGCCGATCGCCGAGCTGTGGCAGCGCGCCGCAAGCGCCCCGGCGCCCGAAGAAAACCTGTGGGTCGCGGCGTCGCACATCGACCTTGCCGCCGCGGAAGTCGAGCTCGCCGGCGTCGTCGGCCGCGAGATGATTCTCCACGACAAACTCGCCGCCGCCGAAAAAGACTTCGACTACATCCTGATCGATTGCCCGCCGTCGCTCGGCATCCTCACGATTAATGCGCTGGCCGCCGTCGACGATGTCTTCCTACCACTGCAGCCTCACTTCCTCGCCCTGCACGGTTTGTCGAAGCTCTTGAAAACGATCGGCCTCGTGAACAATCGCCTCAACCCACGCTTATCACTCGCCGGCGTCGTCCTGTGCCTGTACGAATCGGGCACAAAACTCGCCGCCGAAGTCAGCCGCGATGTCGAACAATTCTTCAAAGACGCCCGCAAAGGCAACCCCGCCTGGAGTAGCGTGCGACTGTTCGAAACCCGCATCCGCCGCAACATCCGCCTCGCCGAGTCGCCGAGCTTCGGCCAATCGATCTTCCAATACGCGGCAGGCTCACCCGGCGCGGAAGATTACCGCGCCTTGGGCGGCGAAGTCTTAGCGTACTATGCTGGCCGCCTCATGCTGGAAGCCGCCGCCGCTTAATTCTTGTCCCTCTCCCTTTGGGAGAGGTTAGGTGAGGGTTCTCTCTGATTGCCTTTCGCAGATCATAAATCAAGTGCTCGCCAGCTGAATTTAGGACGAATTCCTCGTCTCCGACAATCGATCGCGCCGGACGAAATCGCGAGGCCCGATTACACGAGCACACCCGCCAGGTCCTTCGCACTTCTATCGGCCTTTGCCATTCTCGCCGCCGATTTCTACATCATCGAGAGCGCCTCTCGTTTCGCAGGCTGGGCGCACCTCTTTAGCACATCGCAATGGAATTGGTTCGGCAAACTCGCCAGCATCCTGTTCTCCTGCCTTCTCCTGGCCTGTTCGCCCTGGCTCCGGCAAAATGTGGGCCTTCGCTGGCGGCAAGCGCCTGGCTCCATCAAATTATCCGCCGCCTGCGTTGTGGCCTTCCTCAGTTGTGCAATCGTCCTCGGCGTCTTAATACGGCCCGCACCATTCTCCGCCGACACGTTACTATTTCAGTTCTTAATCCCGGCAATCGACGAGGAGCTGCTACTCCGCGGAATCATGCTGGCCCTCTTGGAACGCGCATTCGGGCAATCTGCGGTGAGCTGCCAACTTCGATTCGGCTATGCCTCACTGCTCGTCTCACTCGTCTTCGGCACTGCCCACGCGGTTTCGTTCGAAGATGGACAATGTCACTTCGCCACGCTGATGTTCTCCATCACCACGATCTGGGCCGCGATTGCTGCCCTCGTTCGCACCCGATCAGGAAGCCTGTTGTGGCCAACCATCTTACATAGTGCCTGGGATGGCTCGATTTTTCTCGTAGCGATGTTGCGGTGACATACCCCGTGCGTTGGCCGTCCGCGGCAACCCATCATTCAACCCAATGCTGATAGGATAAACTCGCAACCCCGCATCGCACCGTTCTACACACTTACAATTCACGAGATTCAACTTTGCTCAAAGCCGCACTTTGCATCGCGACCGCACTTCTCTTCATTAGCGCCGGCATCACGCACTTCGCAAAACCGGGCATTTTCGTCCACATCGTACCGCCCTTCCTCCCTTGGCCGCTTGCCCTTGTCCTTGTCAGCGGCTTCTTCGAAATCGCCGGCGGCCTCGGCCTCTTGGTCCCCGCGCTCCGCAGCGCGGCCGGCATCGGCCTCATCGCGCTACTCGTCGCCGTCTATCCCGCCAACATATACATGGCAATCAGCGGCGTCCCGTTCGGCGACACCCAAGTCCCCTGGTGGGGCCACGCAATCCGGCTCCCACTGCAATTCGTGATGATCGCCCAAGTCTACTGGGTCGCCGATCTCCGGCGGTCGAAAAGCCGCCGCAAAGAATAGGATCGGTGTTCGTCCGCGGCAACCGCTCAATCAAATCGGCCGGAAGAGGTTGCCCGACAATCCACACACATTCCGTTGAGTTTGCTTTGCACCAATCGAGATGAAAACGAAGCGAAGGCACCAATCCGCCCGCGCTCGACCAGACAAGGCACCCCTACTTTCCCCACGGCACATCCTCACTCGCGATATCGCTGGCCGTAAGGTCGGCATAAATCGCACGGAACTTTCCGTCTGGCCGCTTGTACCAAAACACAATCGTGTCCTTCTGGCCGAGCACCTTCCCCTCACCAAGATAGGCGTAATCATCCTTCGCCATCGATGTAAGAAAAGGCAATATTGCGCCGAGATTCGCCATCACTCGCGTCGTTTCCGGATCTAATTTGCCATCATGGTTGCCTTGGGAGAAGAGAACCGCCCAGGGCCCCCAATCTGAAATACTCTTGGGAAACTTGCCGTCATCGCGTTTCGTGTAGCCGCGAAGCGCT
Organism: Lacipirellulaceae bacterium; assembly: GCA_036271295.1. Lineage (GTDB taxonomy): Bacteria > Planctomycetota > Planctomycetia > Pirellulales > Lacipirellulaceae > JABDGM01. The sequence continues at coordinate 8,212 of DATBAY010000096.1, forward strand.
TCGATGATACTTGCCTCGCCGCCGGGCACACTTGGCAACTCAGGCTGCTTCGAAACTTTGTAGCCCGCCGGAACTTCAAAACTAAACAGAGCGTCGTCCAACTCGGCGTCGAATCGAAAATCATGCATCACGATATGGTGATCCTCACCATTGACCGGCGAGTCGTATTCGATGCTCACGAGCTCTCCCGTTTTCTTGTCGACCCAAATCGTATAGTTAATGTTGCCCTGAGTCGCCAGGAATCCGCTGACACGTCGACCGTCGAGGTCCTTCTCCCCCAGTTCCTTGTCTGGCTTGTCACCCATCTTTTTCAAATCTTGGAGCCAGGCCGCGAACATCTTTCCGCCATTGAAGCCAGGCCGATCCGTCTCATTCCGCACCATTGCCGTTTTGGTGAGTTCCATCAGCACCAATCGAATGCGGCTATGAGAATCAAAAATCGTCACCACGGCAGGCGTGTCTCCATTCATCATCAGCTCGTTTCGTTTTCGTCCATCGGCAGCAATGAACATCCGCGTGTCGATCGGAGGATTTCCCTTCCGGATTTGCGATTGAGAATACGTGATCGACTGAGCCGCTCGAACTTGCCGAATGGCCTGCCCAAATGCCGATGACGGCGAATTCAACGCTAGCCCCAACAACATGATGGAACCGCCAACTAACAGCACGGCCGCCGCGGTCGTAAGCACTTTCATGAAAGTCGTCCTCGGAATCACACTTGAAAAACGATATCCTCGCTGCTCAGATTCTCGCAGCACGAGCAGCATATTGCCGACAAGTTCGCTCGAAGGCCCTGCCGGAACTCTCTCTGCCTGAATCGCCGCAACGGCCTGTTCAAGGTCTCGTTCTGGCATTTCGGACTCCGAAACTTCGCCCAATTGCTCACTCATTCGAATTACTCCTGCGGGGAGCTACAAGAACCCAACAAACTTCCACTCTTATCCGTCCGCGCGCAACAGTTGCTGCAACTGCTGCCGCGCTCGGTAGATCGTTACACCGACATAATTGTCCGTCATCTTCAACCGCTCGGCGATTTCGCGTTGACTCCAGCCGCTAAGCACATGGAGCGAAAATATTTCCGCCTGCTTCTCCGAAAGCTGCCCCAACGCCGCTCGCAACCGGTCTGAAAGCTCCGCGGCAACTGCCTGCTCAACTGGCCCCGCAGCCGTAGATACGGCCTCGGCCGCAGATGGGCCCACCATTCGCTTACTCGCAGCGTCGTGCCCGTGATTCCTGAAAAGCCGATACCGTTCGCGGAGTCGGTCGATGGCTCGCGCCGTCGCCAAACTGCACAGCAGCGCTGCCCAACATTCCACCGTCTGCCGGCGCGAAAACTTCCAAGCAGCTACGAAAGTCTCTTGAAAACAATCCTCGGCATCGGCACGATTGCCCAACAATCGCCACAAAGTCTCCCAAACCGCGCAGCCGTGATCCGCAACGATGGCATCCCAGTTGGTCTCCTGACGTCCACTCACTATCAATCATCCAATGCGTTCTTAAGCGCTACCAACCGGATCCCAAGGCTTCAAAGTGCACAATGATCGTCTCCGCAAACAGCTTAAGCTTTGTCTCAAAAGGGAGGGCGAGGCTCCTGCCGAGCCTTGAACTCTCACCGGCGCTCGGCTC
>DATBAY010000097.1:0-5987 GCA_036271295.1 Lacipirellulaceae bacterium
CTGGGCCTTACGATCAATGGAATCGGCATCAACCTAGCTCCCTTTGTCGGTGTGCCTGTCGCTGCCAATACGTCCATCAATCTGGCCATCTTGGGCATCGAACATTCCACCTTGATTCTGAACGAAGAGGTTGTAGCCCCAGACCAGCATTCGATCTCGGTCAATGCCCTCCATTTGTCGCTAAATCTACCAAACCTGATTATTGCAAACATTGTGATAGGGCGTTCGCAAGCTCAAATGACCGCAATCCCGGAACCAGCCTCCATTTCGGCCGCGTTCAGCGCAGTCGCCTTGTTAGCCGGCATCCGCCGGAAGCGGCGTGCTTAGCGCTATCTGGTTTATAATGACACCATCCGAGACGCCTCAGCCGATCTTCAAATCGGTTGAGGCGTCATTTTTTTGATCACTCCTTTCGACGCCGGTGACATTGTGCATGTCAGTTCAAGGGCTGCGAAGTTTTCGCGGTTCTTGTCCTCCCCCAATCCGGCAAAGATTTTTGTTGATTCTGCGCCCGTTTCAAGCCAGTCACAGGACGCTCGGCGGGGGTCTCCGGCCCCGGCCCCGGCCTCGCCCGAAGGCCTCCAAACTCGGCACTCGAATTCCCAATAATAACCGCATAACGTCCGGTCGCCGTAAGACACACGCTGTAATTTACGCCATTTGTTGCGCGTCGCCTGGACAATGCTCCTTGATTTTGTCCCGAAAAATCGACTTCAGCGCACGAGACAAAAAGCTCTGTCCACTTTGCGAATCGCCCAATCTGGCTAAGCGCGCGACTGCTGGCCGGCGTAGAATGTCGACGTTCATCGCCCAACTTTCCAGGAGATCGACCCATGCGAACAGCGATTTCAAAAGCCAGCATCTTCGTAATCGTCGTAGCAAGTGCGACTGTTGCCTTCGCGGCACGCGCAGGTGATTCGCGCAATAAGGCGGATTACGTCCTCACCGGGACCGTGACGGACCTCTATAAATCGGATGGGGGAGGATACGACAACTACATCGTTGAAATTAAGGTCGAAGAAGTCGAAAAAGGGAAGGACATTAAACCGGACGATACGTTCCGCGCGTTCTGTTACAAGCGCACGGGCCCAGCCAGCATAGCGCTTGATTCGGCCGGTCACAAAACGATACCCAAACCGGGCGAGCGCGTGAAAGTGTACGTGATGCGAGCACGAGGGAGATTCGAAGGAACCTATCCCGATTGGGTCGATATTCTGCCGCCGACGGTAAAAGGGAAAAAGAAATTAACGACGGATTAAAACGCCAACGATGGATCGCCCCCGTGATGTGGCGATCAACGACTGTAAAAGGTCGCATGAATGACGCAACGCCGCTTAACGACGCCGTTTGATTTGCGCCACGAGCAGCGAAATCATTGCCAGCGCGACGATGCCAGGTTCTGGAACTGCCGACCCCGTCACCACAGCGCCCGATCCCACGCTTTGACCAAAGTGCGAGCGCCACACATTGAAATCGTCGGAATTGACAACGCCGTCGCCATTCCCATCGGCCGCGAGACCCTGCCCTGTTTCACCAATGTTTTTCCGCCAGAATGCATAATCGGCGGCGTCGACTTTTCCATCGTGATTGAAGTCACCAACCACGCCGGCGACCGAGACGTTCACAGCGTTCGGTGTGTAAGCGACGGCGAAATACAATCCGCCGGCAAGGGCAGGCAGATTCATCGAGCTGAACGTCCCGTCGATTCCGCCGGCCGCAGACATGATGTTGAACGATTCCCCGGCCGCGGGCACAAAACCATCGATCAGCAAAAGATTCAACTTGCCGCTCAGCGAAACATTGCCGGCAACCGTGAGCGAATCGTAATGGCTGCCTTTTTCGGTGCCTGCGAGTTCGATATCGGTGGCGGCCGTGGGACCGATCACTACATTGCCGCCAAAGCTGACGTTCGCCGGGCTGTTGCCAGGCTTCAAATCGCCATCTAGCTCAACAACACCGCCCCCGGTAAACGGGCCGGAACCGGAGACGTCGCCGAAAAAGACCGAGCGGCTGCCAGTTACGGTACGGATTTCAAAGCCGTTGTTCACCATGTCGTCATAGTACGTGACGGTGCTTCCGCCGCCGTCGACGATGATGCCCGTGTTATTCACGTCGCCGTAGATATCCGTGAGCCCGGCGCTGAACGAAAGGATGCCCTGGTTGGTGAGCCCCGGCCCGCCCGGCGCGGCAGCACTGCCTCGAAAAATCCCTCTTCCGGAAATGGTACCGCCCGCGAGATTCGTGAGCGTTTTGGAATACTCCACCGTGCCGCCGGCGAGTTCGATGGTGCCGAGGTTCGTCGGGCCCGTGGTGTCGATGAGCAAATCGTCGCCCGTCTCAGCCCTAATTATCCCAGCCGCGCCATTGTTGAGGCCTGCCGTGAAGCGACCCGTGCCACGAATGTAGCCGGTGTTGTTCGTCACCAGACCGGTGACGTTAGCGAGCGAGCCATCGAGCAGCAGCGTGCCGCCGTTGTTGGTGATGCCCGTCGTCGCGCCGAGCGAGCCGAAGTCGCTGATTTCTGTCGTGGTGCCAGGTTCGAGCGTCACAGTGCCCGTGGCTGCCGCGTTGCTGAACGCGCCGATTTTCAGGTTGGCGCTCAAATCCAGCGTGGGAACGCTGATGTTACCGCCGGTGAGGGAAAGCGGCGAGTTGAGCGAGAACGTGCCTGCCGTGGCTGAAAGCGTCCGGCCGGTGCCGAGCGTGTGCGTGCTCGTGAGGAGCGTATCCAAGAGGCTCGACGTGATCGCGGGCGCGGTCGCGAAGTTGATCGTTCCGGCCGACCAATTAATTTGAGCGCCCGCCGTAACGTTAATGGTGTTCAAATTCAACGTGCCACCGAGCATGTTGACTCGGGCATTGGTGCGAAGATTGGTCGTGCCGCCGAGCGTCATTGTCGAACCGGTACCTATATTCACCGTGGCGGAGAGCGCGACCAGCGTTGCAGTGGAACCGCCGATATTCGCGGTGCCGGGCGTCGAAAACGTGGCCTGATTACCGGTGAGATTAATCGTGCCCGTGCTGCCCAGCGCCTCGCCGACCTCAAGCGACGGAGCCGTGACGCTGCCACCGCTTTGGATGTTGAGCGTGCCCGTGCCAACACTGCCGACGCGCAGCGTGTTGTTGGCTGTCCAAGAGGAGGCCGGACCAGAGACGGTCGCCGTGCCGACCGAGCTAGCGTTGAGGCCAATCGCCGTGGTGCCGGTTGTGATCAGCGTGGCCGCATTAAGAACCGTGAGATTACCCGTGCCGAGCGTGCCGATATAAAATGGCCCACTACCAATCGTCGTCGTCGAACCGATATCAAGAATCAAGTTGCTCGTCGAATTGCTGACGGCGGCCAGTGTGAAATTGCCCGGCTTGAATATTCCGTTTTGAATATCCAAGGTCGACGTCAGCCCCGCCGCGCCCGCGGCGTTGTTCGTCGTGCTACTCGCAGTCAGCGTTCTCGTGCCGAGATTCAGCGTCACAAAACCGTTGGTCTGATTCACGGCGGTTATAAATGGCGACGTACTGAATGTTACGGTGTAAGTGATCGGCAGATCGAAAAGCGCCGTGTCCGTCGAGCTAGGGACGGCCCCCGGCGCCCAATTGGTTGCGGTGGAAAAACTTCCGCCAGCCGAGTTGAACCACTCGAGCGTGGCTGCGCGGCCCAGCGCCGCGATGAAAAATGGGAGACAGACGGCAAAGACTCTGGTGATGAATAAACGGCGGTGGGAAAACATGGCGGGTACTCCCGGGCTGGGCAGCGGGTCGATTCGAGCGCACGACGATAGGCTCGATCGTGGGCAGCAGTATTACTGCCATAGCGCGCCGGCGGGGGCGGGAAGCGCGCGGTCGAGATATAGCAAGTTTCAAAGAACCGGCAAAGGCCAGCACTGCCGGCGGTTAGCTAGAGTGCGTGGTTTGACACAATCCGAGCGGACTTCACCGCGAACCGAATGCTATCGTCCGCCGGAAACCGGCGACAAAACACAAGGAAATAATGCCGAGAATTGTTATTTGCGGTTCAGGTACGGTGGCCGTGTCCAACGCTGTGCCGCTGGCCGCGGTTCGGCTGAAGTGCGAACGCCAAACATCGAAATCGCCGGCATCAACCATACCATTGCCGTTGCCATCGGCCGCGAGGTTCGTGCCGGCCTGGCCGAGCGTATCTCGCCAGAGAACGTAATCCGCCGCATCGACGACGCCATTGCGGTTGTAATCGCCCGGGAGCGCGCCGTTGAGGACCACATTGTCAAGGTCGCCGTTATCGGCACCGCTGATGAACTCGCCGCGGATTTGCAGGCTCGTGAGGTTGGCAAGCACGCTTTTGATTTGAGCCGCAGTGGCGAGAGGACCGGTAATGCTATCAGTGTGCCACGCGGCCGTGTCGTCGAGTTGAGCAGAATACGAAGTCCAGATGACGTCTTGGGGATAGGGCGGCGTGAGACCCAAGTGAACGGACTGGATTCCGTTCATGAGAATCACATCACTGTATACGAAGGTGGTCGGATCGCCGCGCATTCGCAAATCGTATGTGAGCGGGAAGCCATAGGCGGAGGACATGTTGCCAAGGAATTTAGCGGGCGCCGACCACAGCCAAACGCCGCCCACGGTTTGATCGAATCCCCGAACGAATCCGCCCGGGTTGCCGCCGGTGGCAACGTAGGTTGGGAGCGAGGATTGAGAATCGCCCGCGACGAGCCAGCCTTCGTCGTTCGTGCTGAAGGAGCTGGACGCGAGTTGAATGGCATGCGCCGCGGGCGACGCTGTGAACAATATGGCAAGCGCCAAGCAGAGGCGGATGCTCCGGCGACAGTTAAGCTGGGCGAGACTGACGGAAACCATGGCAGTTCTTTTGTCCGTTACAACGAGGAATTGCAGCCTTTGGCAGCGTATCACAAGCGGGCGATGTAAGCGACGTGCGACGAGGCGTCGAGGCCGGAGGGGATCGACAATTGAGGTCGCCGTGGTACGAGTTTCTGAGAAACTCGCCGCCGCAAGGCTGCCCGTCACCCAATGGGTTAGGTCGACGCAGATTGGTCCGATGTTGACGCGAAGGAAGGTGGCTAAAAACAATCGGTTTGGCATTTCGGCGGGTAGAGCGATAGACTCAACCTTATTGTGCTCGATGTAAATGGGGCGTTTGAATACACTCGGCGATACCACCAACCTCTAGGAATTCTTTATGGCCATATCCCTGGCCCAGGCGAAAACTTTGTGCAGCGCGAACGAGCTGGCGCTGGTCCGGTTCAGCACGCGCGATGAGATCGGAAAACTTTCGGCCGGGCAATTGCAGCAGAAAATCAAACGGGCCCGCGAGGCACGCGATAAGTGGAGCGATCAATCGCGGGGCCAGCGCCGCGCGACGCAGGCGGCGCAGAAGTCGCGCGGTACAGAAGCGAACGCGCGAAGCGTCCAGAAGGCACAGCTTTTCGGCGAAGCGCTCGGCCGGTTCGAGTCTCAATTGGCCAAGCTCGAATCGCAAAGCAAGAGCGGAGCCACCGCGCCCAAGCGAGTGGCGCCGCGTGTGCGATCGGCTGGGCACCGCGCGGACCGAGCGGAAGCTCGTAGTTCACTGAAGGAAGAGCGGTTAAATCTAAAATCGTCCGGCAAAGGTTCGAAACTGGCTCAGGCAACGCCGAAGAAAGTGACGAAGCCGCAGGCCACTGAAGTCTCAGCTATGAGTGCTCCAGAAACAGCGATGCACGCCGACAAACCAATGGCGGACGCGAAGCCGTCGAGGCCCAAGAAAAAACCGCCGAAGACGAAGCTCAGCGCTTTGCAAGCTGCCCGCGAAGTGCAAGGCTTGCATGTGACCAAGGGGAAGCAGCTTCGCGCCAGCACCGCGGCAAAGCAGAGTCGATTGAAGGCCAGCGGGATCGTCCGCATTCAAAAGAGCACTTCGGCGGCGAATAAACGACGACAAGCGAAGCGAGATTCGCGTTAGAACGCATTTAAGTTCTGGTACTGCGGGCTGGGGCAACGCCCCAGTGGATTGCGAA
>DATBAY010000098.1:0-7668 GCA_036271295.1 Lacipirellulaceae bacterium
TCGAGCGAATGAAGGTCTCGAAATCAGATCTCGATTCAAAACCGGGGGCTAGCGCCCCCATGGCTGATTTAATTCGGCGGCCGGGCGCCCTGGGGCGGCTCGGGTTCTGTTTAGCGATCCGCGTGTTCGAGCATTTCGCGGCACGCTTTTTCACATTTGTGGCATTCGCTGGCACAATCTTTCATCATCGTGTCGTCTTTGAACTCATCACACGCTGCGCCGCAGCGCTTGCAGGCTTCGGCGCAGGCGGTGCAAATGATGTCGCTGAACTGTCCGTGATGCGCGACCACGGCGGAGGCTGCCCGGCAGACCGTGGAGCAATCGGCACACGTGCCGAGCGTTTTCAAATGTTCGCGCTTGCCATCGGCAATGAGGTGCGCGCAGTGCGAAGCGCAGGCCGTGCAGGAGCGGGCGCAGTCGTCGCAGGCTTTGGCGCAATCCATGAAGCTGTTGTCATGACCGACGTCGGCTGCGCGGGTGTTGTTCGTGAATGCGAACAAGCTGGCGGCCAGGGCGACGATGGCGAACGATTTGCACATGGTAACTCCTCAAAAAAGGTGAATTTGGCAGCGAGGCACGTGGCGATTCGTGCAAATCGCAGACCGAAGGGTGGGTGGAGCGCCTATTTGAAACCCATGACCGGGTGCGGCACATACGGCGCTTCTAAACGGGCGATTTCGTCGGGAGAAAGCTTGATTTCCGTGGCTAAGACGGCGTCGGCGAGGTGCTCGGGTTTGGTCGCGCCGATGATCGGTGCGGTGACAAACGGCTTCGACAAGTGCCAGGCGAGAGCAATCTGGGCCATCGGCACGCCGCGCTCGGTGGCGAGTTTTTGGAGGGCGTCGACAGTCTTGTGGTCGGCGTCTTCGGTCGGCACGTAGAGCTTCGAGCCGAAGGCATCGCTCGCGCCGGTGGAGCGGGTCGTGCCTTCGGTTTTCCAAGGGCGGGCGAGACGTCCGCGAGCGAGCGGGCTCCAGGGGATCACGCCGATGCCTTCGCTGAGGCAGAGCGGCATCATCTCGCGATCCTCTTCGCGATACATGAGGTTGTAGTGATTCTGCATGCTGATGAAGCGTGCCCAACCGTTTTGGTCGGAGAGGTAGAGCGCCTTTGCGAATTGCCAGGCGTACATGCTGCTCGCGCCGATGTAGCGGGCCTTGCCGGCACGTACGACGTCGTTGAGCGCTTCGAGGGTTTCCTCGATCGGCGTTTCGGGATCCCAGCGGTGGATTTGATAGAGATCGACGTAATCGGTGCCGAGGCGGCGGAGGCTGTTGTCGATTTCGGTGAGGATCGCTTTGCGCGAGAGGCCGGCGCCGTTCGTGTCGGGCCGCATCCGCTGATGAACTTTCGTGGCGAGGACGATCGTTTCGCGCGGGGCCATCTCATTGAGCAGCTTGCCGACGATTTCTTCGCTGGTGCCGTCGGAATAGACGTTCGCCGTGTCGAAGAAGTTGATGCCGGCATCGAGTGCTTGTTTGATGAAGGGGCGAGATTCTTTTTCCGGCAGCGACCAGGGATGAGTGCCGCGTTCAGGCACGCCGTAGCTCATGCAGCCGAGGCAGATGCGGGAGACTTTGAGGCCTGATTGGCCGAGGCGCGAATAAAGCATGGGGGTCGGGGGTTGGGGACTAGGGGCTGGGGAATGTAGCAGGTTGTGCCTTGCAATTGCGGGTGATGTGATGCGTGCCAGGCACAGCCTGACCTACTTTTCTTTTGAGTTGGGTTTATCTGGCGCGATTTCGACCGCTTCGATGCCGCCGTTTTTCTTGAGGTCGATGTCGTACTTCACCTTGGTTTCGAATCGCACATTTTTGAAGCCTTCGACGGTCGCATTGGGCGGTGTGTTGTAGCCCGAGCCGGGCTCAGTGACGACAATCTTCTTGATTTTACCAGCTTCGATAAGCGCGTACGCTTCAGCGTTTTTCGTGGGCCACAGCTCGCCGTTTTGCGGGCGGAAGCGGTAGTAGTTGGCGACTTCGTCCATGCGGTCGTTGGTGACGCCCAGCGGGGCGAGCACTTTCATCAGCGCATCTTTGTTGCGGCGTTGCTCCGCACCGGTGGGGCCGCGCCCGCGAGCGGGCGTGACGCCGCTGAACGCTTTGCGGAATTCGTCGGGCTTCACGTCGAGGCCGGCGGCCATCAAGTTGATTGGCCGTCCATAGTCGTTCTTGGCCAGTTCGTGGCCGCCGGAGAACGTGACGGGGACTTTGGTTTCGTCGGCGTGGGCACTCATAGCGATTTCCACTATTGAGAGCATGAATAATGACGCAATGATTGCGGGCGCTCGGCACCCGCGATAACAGGACCTCATGAGGAATGTTCCTTTCGATTGTGGAACATCAGTCTAGTCGCAGCGCGGCGAAATCGTCCACCAGCCCAGTAAAACAATCGGTGTTTAAGGACCGTGAAGTTTGGCGAATTGCGACTGAGACAACTCGGTGCGGACAATCAGATTTTCATCCCATCGCGAGTTGCGTGCGGCTCCGATGAATAGCGTGGCAGACCCCGCTGGATGGTCGAGCAAAAGAAATGGGGTGACATGTCCGAAGCGATCGGCGTCGCCGCCGCTGAGTGGCGCGAGAATGCCATCGGCTTTCCAAATTAGTCCATCTTTGCTAGTGGCGAACTGCGTTCCAGAGGCGCTTTCGTACAGCATCACATAACGCGAGCCAACTCGAACGACGTCGACGCCTCCCGCGTTCTCGCCAAACTCGGGCGTTGATTGCGGTCGAGCCCAGTGGTAGCCGTCGTGCGATTCGGCGTAGCCGACGGAGCGCGAGGAAGTGGCGGCCTGAAAACTTGTCGGTGCCGGAGCGCCGACGGGTAAATCCTTCCGCCCGTCGTACCACATGCGGAAGCGATCGCCTTCAACGAGCACGCTCGGCCGGCCGACGAGCAGTGAATCCCAATTTCCGGCGGACGATGGTGAGAGCACCACTCCTTGTATCGCCCAATGGACGCCGTCGTTGGAAGTTGCGAGGGCGATGTCATCGCGGATATCGGTCGCCGCGCGGGTGTAGTACATGAAATAAGTGCTGCCGTGTTTCACTACGCTGGGGTCGTTGACGTGGTTGGCCGTTGGGTCTTCGAGGACGACGCCGCGCGGTTTCCAGTGAAGGCAGTCGTGTGACTCGGCCAGATGGATGCGGTCGTGTCCGTCTTTTCCTTGGCCGCCGAACCACATGCGGTAGAGGCCGTTCTCATACAGCACGCAGGGGGCGTAAATGTTGCCTTTGCCGTGCGGGGCGGATTGGGAATCGCCCGATGGTTCGATGACAACTCTAAAAGTTGCGTTTTGGTTGTCTGCCGCCAGCGAGATGGTGTCAGCGAGCACGCAACCTAAGATGGCGACGAACAGTGTGCGGGCCATCATTCGACAACCACCATAAGAGCCGCCGACTCGTAACGCATGCTCAACGTTTGACGGCGTTCGCCAACGATGCCTTGATGCTGTTATAGAGACCACCTTGCGATTCTATCAGTTTCGCCATCCACAATTGTTCGAGTGCGGCAAGGTCGTCGGTGGGATCATAGTTCGGTTCTTCGCTGGGAGCTAACGTATCGAGCACGCTGAAAGCGAAAGCATCGGTACCTTGTTCATTCCAGTCGCGCTGCAAATCCGTATTTGGATGGCCGCCTAGTTTAAGCTGAAACTGGTGCCGATTGAGGATTGCCGGCAGATCTTTGCTGCTGCCTATGAAAACCTTGCCGCTTGCCGTGTTCTGGATTTGGAAGATGCCCATGGGGCGTGGCGTTTCTTTGTATTTGCGAATTTGCGATTTGCGGTCCATAGTGCAGCCAGCTCGGAGCGGATTTCAGTGTGAGACGATTGGGCCGAAGTCGGCCGCAACTGTCAGGCAACGCCCATCATGGCAAGGTTCACGGGAACGCCGGTAATTGCCCGCGATGCTGCGTATGCACGCCCATGATAGCGTCGTTACACTTTGCGCAGACCAGACCGGCTTCCTGGCCGTCGTGCGTGCCCAAATGGTCGTGATCGCGGACCCAATCTGCGATTGTGAACTTGGATCGTATTGCCGGTCGATCGAGCCAGCAAGCAAAGTAGACCCATTCGCGGCAGTTGCTGGTCCACGGTTGGCCGCGGAAGGTGATCGGAATTTTCGAATCGATGAGCGCCTGTTCGAGTTCTGCCAGGTGTTCGCAGACCATCGGAAACTCATTCCCGCTCGTCGAGCTGAAAACCGTAGTCTGGTAGTTTAAATTCGTCACGCAAATCTCGACCAACAAAGTAGTCGGCTACGAATGGTATTCTAAAAAGCCGGGTAACCAGATCGCGAAACCAGAGGCCGAACGCCGTTTTCGGAGCAAATGCCGAGGCGAACTTTGCGGCTGACTCTTGCTTGCGCTTAAGAAAAGGCATCAGCAACTCTTCGTAGCGCGCGAAAGCCGTGGCATGGTCGCCGGCCGACCGGCGCAGTTCGCCCGCTAGTATATAGGCTTCAGTCAAGGCGAGGCCGGTTCCTTCGCCGGCAAGGAGGGAAACGCAGGCGGCCGCGTCGCCAACGAGCGCGATGCGGCCACGAGTCCAGTGGTTCATGCGAATCTGGCTAACGCGATCGAAGTACAAGTCTTCTGCAGATTTCATCGCCTCCAGAATGCGCGGGCACTCCCAGCCGGCGTCGGCGAAGACATGATTCACGACCGATTTGCGGTCATCCGCAGTGACAAGTTCCCGATCGTTCGGCATGTATTCGTCGCGAAAGATAAACAGAAAGAGCGTTTTGTTTTCGCGCATTGTGAAGCGTGAAACTTGGCGACCGGGAAGATTGTGGCTGAGGTACACCAGCTCATCACGGTGTTGATAGCCGGCCGCTTCGAATGCGGCGACATGATAGCCGAACGAATATTCGTGATTTGTGTCAGCACCGAAAAGGAGTTTGCGAACGCGCGAGTGCAAGCCATCGCATCCGATAACCAGATCGAATTCGCGCGGTGACGAATGATCGAAGGAGACGCGCAGGGCCTGCCCTGTGTCTTCAATGTTCGCGATCGAGTCACCAAAAATCGTTTCGGTGTTTGTCGCGAGCGCACTGTATAACGTCGCGGAAAGATCGGATCTCTTCAAACTTGTGAAGCGGTCATTCGTCATGCGGACGAAGACATCGGTTCCGAATCCGCCGCACTTGCGCCCCCGAGCGTCGACATAACGGACTTCTCGCACCTGGTATCCCAGTTCGCGAATGCGCGGGATGAGGCCCATCTTTTCGGCAATGTCATAGCCTAGCCCCCAGAAGTCGACGACGTAGCCGCCGGTGCGAAGCTGTGGCGCTTGTTCGATGAGCATCACTTCGTGGCCGGCCTTTTGTAACCAGTAGGCTAGGGCAGGCCCAGCGATGCCGATTCCATTGATGGCGATTCTCATGGCGATGTGGATTGCCTGCGCCAACTCGCGGGTGTTGTTGAATCAAAGCACAACTGTCTTGGCGGGCTAGGGGGCACCCTTCGGCCATTCAATCCCGAGCCATAGCGCTCTGCTACCGACGCAACTTGATCGGGGTTTGAGAGGCTTTGCACAAAAAGTCTGTGGGAGCGGTCTCTGATCGCGATAACGGGAGGCGAACGATCGGCGCGGGCACAAGAGCCGTAACGTTAAACGCTGATCTTGCCGATCTTCACGCGGGTGAAGATATGGCGTTCGCCGGTCTTCTTGCGGAAGTTCTTGCGGCGGCGCATTTTTTGGATGACGAGCTTTTCGCCCTTTTCGGGGCCGATGACTTCGGCGGCGACGGTCGCGCCTTTCACGTGCGGCGAGCCGAGCTTCGCATCGCCGGAACCGCCGACGGCCAGGACGGATTCGAAATTGAACTTCTCGCCGGCCGGCACATCCCGATAGCTGACAAGTACTTCTTGTCCTTCTTCAACTCGGTGTTGGCGGCCTCCGTCACTAATGATGGCGTACATGATTCAACTCTCGCGATGCGGAAAACTCGAAGCGGCCAGCAGAACTGGCCGAAACAGGTAGCCCATCAATTTAGCAGGAAATCGCCCCGTCGTCGACCGGCAATAAACGCTGGAAAACAGGGTTCGCGAGGGCTTCAGTGGAAGCCCTTAGCGCGGGAGATCCTCCTCGTTCCAACCCAGCGGCGGTCCTAACAATTCCAATCCGTACGTGGCGAAAAACTGGTGCATTTCTTGGACGCTCAGGGCTTCGTGAAACGCCGGGTTGCCGTCGAACTTACCGAGCGCGCGGAAGAATTCTTCCATCTTGCCGGCCGGCTGGTATACGTTGATTACCTTGCCCGGTTTGTCGGTTATGTTGCACCACAGATGGGAAACCTTCCGCGGAATGAACACGGATTCGCCTGGACCTACGCTGAACTGTTTTTCGTCGATTCGAATTTCGATCTCGCCTTCGACGACGTAGATCCATTCGTCCTGATCGTAGTGCAGATGCTGCGGCCAGCCGGCGTTCGCGGTCATCTCGAAAATGCTCATCGCTCCGGCCGTATCCTGCGACGAAAGCTTGCAATCGACGGGGTCGCCGGTCGGGCCTCCGAGTTTGATATGCTCGCCGAAACGGTCGTCGCCCGCGGCGACGCTTAGTCCTTGGAACAGTTCTTCGGTTTTCATCGTTTTCGTTCCCTTCAAATGCTCGATGGTTTTGTCGATGGTCTCGATCAGCGTCCGCGTGCGGGCAAGATTCTCTTCCAGCACCTTGCGGTGGGATTCGAGGGCCGCGATTTTTTCGAAGTCGGCTCGGCCGACGATTTCTTTGATCTGCTTCAGCTCGAACGCCAGCTCCCGATAAAACAGGATTTGCTGGAGACTCAATAGCTGAGGCTCTTCGTAGAATCGATATCCGTTCACGCCGACGTGGGCCGGCTTCAGCAGGCCCACTTCATCGTAGAAATGAAGCGTGCGGACGCTGACGCCGGACATCGCGGCTACTTGTTTGACGGTGTAGGCCATCGCTAATTCCTTACCGAGGCCACATTGGCTCGGTGTGTCATAGGAGCATTTTCGGGAATGACGTAACGTGAGGGTCAAGCGATAATTTTCGCCGGCGCGAAGAATCCTGAAAATTATGCCGGTTTGGCGAAGGCAAACTCGGTGGGCCTGGCGATCGCTTTCCAATCGGAAGCTTTCATCACGATGGACCGCGCGAGCGAGCCGGCGTTGAACGCCACCTTGTCTTCCACCGTCCCAATTGCCGCATCGCCATACAGCTCGAACGGCAAGATTGGCGGCCCAAACGGTGGGACGGAACCTGGCACAAGGCCGGTCAATTCCAGCAATTCTTCTTTGGTGGCGAACCGCACGTTGCGAACGTTCAGCTCTTGTTTCACGCGCTTCGAATCGAGCTGCATATCGGCGGGCAAGATGAACAACCGAAATCGGTCATCGGTTTTAAGAAGCAACGCCTTCGCGCCGACCGCTAGCGATTCACCCCGCACGCGTGCTGACTCTTCGGAGGTGAACGTTGGTTCGTGTGCAATTTCCTTAAACGGCACGCGGGCGGCGGAGAGCATTTCGCGAATTTTGGTGAAAACTTGGTCCGACATAACAAGTGTGCGATAATCGCCGCATGACTACTGACGCTTGCCTTAACGCCAAATCGTTCGATCATGTTACGCTCATTTGTGCCGACCTTGAAGCTACGCGGCGGTTCTATGTCGACTTCGTCGGTATGAGAGAAGTTGAGCG
>DATBAY010000099.1:0-9509 GCA_036271295.1 Lacipirellulaceae bacterium
AAGCGCCGTGGGCCTGGGGCTGGTCGCGTTGCTTCTGAAACGAATTTAGGTGCAGCCGCACGAGCTTAGGTGCAAGTCGCGTTTTAGAGACGGTTGAGGTGCAAAGGCCCAGTTTATTAATGTTTTTCTGTACAGTGGCCAAAAATCGTCGTAGAGACACACCCCCCAAATCCGCTAGACTCGATAAGCTTCAGGCCAGCCGGAATGCGCCGCCCGTGAACGCGGCCGGAAACCCACCCAATCCATTAACAGGCGAATGCGACAATATTGGAGCATTTACGTGCTAAAATGCACCGTAAGTGACAATATTCATCCTCGTGACACCGATGACCAAGCCCGCCCAAGCTTGTTTTCTCGATAGTTTATTACTTTCGGGGCCTGAAGACGCACCGAATTTGGTACCAAAAAATCGAGTTTGCGTATTTTTCGACACCTACTAGAGCGCAGCTGCTTCCGCCGCAACGTGTTACGCCGTTTCGCCACCGATTTCCGAAGTCTCAATATTAACAAAAACCAGTTCGCCCCCTTCTCACCACCGAGGTCCCACACCGAAACTTCACACAATCTTTCTATTTTGATCACGCAATTTTGAAATCCGTAGCGTGGTAGAATTTCCTATGAGCACCGTCGGCCCCCAATTCCTGCCCGAGCACTTCATCAACCGCGAGTTGAGTTGGCTGGAGTTCAACGCCCGCGTGCTCGAAGAGGCAGAGGATGCGAACAATCCGCTCCTCGAGCGCGCGAAGTTCCTCGCCATTTTCGCGTCGAACCTCGATGAGTTCTTCATGGTCCGCGTCGCCGGCCTCCGCGAGCAGGCCTTCGGCGATATGCTTCCCCAGGATGCGCCCGCCGACGGCCTCAAACCGCTGGCCCAGTTGCAGCGCATCGCCCGCCGCACCGAACAGCTCGTCGCGCAACAGTACGGTTGCTGGAACGAAGACATCCTCCCGGCCCTCGCCGAAGCGGGCGTCAAGATTCACGCAATGAAGGATCTCGACGCCGCGGCCGCGAAATCGCTCGACAAATACTTCCGCCAGGTCGTGTTCCCCGTGCTCACTCCCATGGCGATCGATCCGGCCCACCCGAGCCCACGCTTTCACAACCGGGGCCTGTACCTCGCCGCAATGCTGGAGCGCGTCTCAGGCATCGGTCCGCAACGACTGTTCGCCGTCGTGCAAGTGCCGCAAGTGCTGCCCCGCTTCGTGCCGCTCATGCCCGAAGACAAGCAGAACTTCATTCTGCTCGAAGACCTCGTCGCCAGCCGGCTCCCCGATTTATTCGGCGGTTACAAAATCCTTGATCACGCCACGTTCCGTCTCACGCGCGATATGGACGTCAACCTCCTCGAACAGGAAGCCGACGACCTGCTCCGCTCCATTGAAACACGCTTGCGGGCCCGCCAACGCACCGAAGCCGTGCGGCTCGAAATCTCGGCCGGCATGAATTCGTCGCTGCTGAAAATGCTCGTCACCGAGGAAGAGCTCCACTACGACACGAAAACCAGCGCCCCCGGCGTCCCCGAGGCCGGTTACAACGAAGTGTATGAGGTGAAAGGCCCGCTCGACATGACCTGTTTGCACGAGCTCGTGCAAATGGTCGACCGCAAAGACTTGCGCGACGCGCCACTGGTGCCCCGCCCGCCGGTAAACCTCTACGACTACGACGACTTATTCGCCGAAATCGCCGACCACGATATCCTGCTGCATCACCCGTACGAATCGTTCACGCCGGTGCTGAATTTCATCGAGCTGGCCGCCCGCGACCCGCAGGTGCTGGCCATCAAGCAAACGCTCTACCGCACCAGCGGTGGCGACAGCCCCGTTGTGCGAGCCCTCGCCGATGCCGCCGAGAACGGTAAGCACGTGACGGCACTCGTCGAACTAAAGGCGCGCTTCGACGAAGCGAACAATATCACCTGGGCCCGGCACCTTGAACGGGCTGGCGTGCACGTGGTGTTCGGTTTCATGGGTCTCAAGACCCACTGCAAGCTGGCGATGGTCGTCCGCAAAGAAGGCAAAAAGGTTCGCCGCTATGTCCACTTGAGCACGGGCAACTACAACCCGAACACGGCCCTGGTCTACACCGACTTAGGCTTATTCACCGCCGACAAAGTTTTGGCGGACGATGTTTCTGCCCTGTTCAATTTGCTCACCGGCTATTCGCAAAATCACGAATGGCAAAAGCTCGTGATCGCTCCCAGCGATTTGAAACGCCGCACGCTCGAACTGATTAACGAACAAACCCGCCGAGCTCGCGAGGGAAAGAAGGCCCGCATCATCGCCAAGCTGAATTCGCTTGTCGATCGCCGCACGATCGAAGCCCTGTACGAAGCTAGCCAGGCCGGCGTGCCCATCGACCTCTTGATCCGCGGAATTTGCTGCCTGCGCCCCGGACTGCCGGGGATCTCCGAAAACATTCGCGTTTTCAGCATCGTCGACCGGTTTCTGGAGCACAGCCGGATCCTCGTCTTCGGCGAAGGCTCAAAAGAGCAAGTCTTCTTAAGCAGCGCCGACTGGATGCCGCGCAATTTCGAACGCCGCGTCGAAGCCATGTTTCCGATCGAAGCCGAGGACATCCGCCGGCGAATCGTCGAAGAGATCATTCCGACGTATTTGCACGACAACGAACACACGCGAATCCTGCAATCAGACGGCACGTACACGCGAGCCACGCCCGGGGATGAAGCGCCTCATCGCGCCCAGGTCGAATTGCTGTCTCAAGCGGCCGCCCGCGACGGCTTACTCGCGGAAAAGCAACCGGTTGCCCTGTCGGCCAGCGCATTCGCCGGCCTGGCCGAAACCGAGGGCGACGCAAAACGCGATGGAACTAAACGCAAGAAAAAGAAGAGTTCAACCGCAAAATAGGCGGTTACGCAGCACGCCGAACGGCGCCAAACGACCGCGTTGCCGGAATCGGCCGCAACGTAACACCTTCTTCTTCCTCAACGGCTTCGCGAATGTGCTTGCAGTACTGCACGATCGAATGATCGGCGAATGGCTCGAACCGACCTTGCCGCAAGCCATTCACAAATCCGTGCCAACGATCTTTCATCCGCTGCCACCGCGTCAGCCGGCGAATTTTGCCGTGAGCATTGAGATACACGTCCGCCCCCTTATGCCGAAACCCAAGCCACGGCGGCGGGACGCGCGTCACGATGTCGTTGTTGTTGACCCAGCGGTACGTTTCGAGCGGCACGTGATTCACGTAACGCTTACTGCCAATACGCGGACTGCCGTACGTGAACAATGCTCGCGGGTTAGAATTGATGTACGATAAGCGGCAACGGCCGGCGCAGATCGCGGCCATGGCCGCTCCCAGCGAGTGGCCACTAAACCAAAGCGTGCGAGTATTGTTGACCAGAGCCTGCTCGAGCCGCGGCCAAAGGTCGTCGACCTGGGTCTTAAAGCCGCGATGAACCCAGCCGACAGTCTCTGCCTTCGCCCGTTGCAGGTCGAGGTCGGCCCGGATATCAGCCCATTCGGCCGGCTGGGTGCCGCGGCAAGTCACCACGGCGTCGTCCTTGTTGCCGAAGATGTAGGCCTGGGCTCCGTCGTTGTCGTAGTAGCGAATTTCCGGGAACCCCATGCGGTTCGCCAGCATGCCAGCTTCGCCACGCGACAGGTAGGAGAGATTCGAAAGTTCGGCGAACACCAGCGAGCGTCGCAGGATACTCATGCACTCGATCGGTCCGTCGAGCTTCGAGTAGATCGTGGCATCGGCGTCGCCGTCGAGCACGCTGATGACGTTGTAACCGAACTCACCCATCGAAAAGACCTGAACGAGAAGACGAGGTGCAATCCACCATCGCGGCGAACTGCTAGCTGGCAAACCAAAGGGTGCACGCAACGACGTCTTAATCGGCAAACTCACCGCAGTTTGGTGAGCCTACGATTGCACGAATCTTGCAGCTACTATTCGGCGTTCGCGCGAGCCAGCAACGCGGCAAAGAATTTCCGCGCCATATCTTGCTGTGCTAGCTGGGTGGCGAGATCATCCGCAGAGAGATTGGGCAGGCTGTGTAAGTGTTCTTCCGCAGCCGTTATCCAATCCAGAAAGAACTGCACGCTCTTCTTGCTGATTCGAGGTTGGTCGCCAGCCTCGACGAAATACGGGCCCGTAGAAGCGAGCTGGTACATCTGTGGATTGCTCGTAACGGCCCGCACCAGGAACCAACCGCTGGCATCGAACGTGACGGGCGGCAGCTTGCCTTTTTTGTCCTTCCACTCGGCGAGCCGGACTTCGGCATCGACGCTGCCGTTCTTGATGATCTGCAAATACTCCACCGGCACTCGGGTGGCGAGATTCAGACCAATCTCGAACGTGGCAGGATGCGAGGCATCAGTATGAAATACGTAGCCGGGCGGTTCGCCTTCGACTGTGGGCCGCAGCAGCGGTCCATTCGTCACAAAGACCTGGCCGGCTTGCAGGGCTTCCCACCAACCTTCCTTGGAGAACTCACTACCGCAATGGACGTAGACGCGATTCGTGCCGACCGGATTGTCGTTCGCGCCGGACCCGCTGCCGGCAACCGGCGGCAGTCGAAAGCCGCAGTCGAGGACGTGGTAATAGACCGTTTCCGACCAGCGTCCGTTGCCGCGTTGGCCCGGGAACAAGGTTTTATCGCGCGGGCGGCCGTCGTTTTCATTGTCCACTACCCCGTTGCGCAGCGAATGACGGTGGATCAATTCGATCGCCGCCAGCTTGCCCCCGGTGAGCCACACGGGCAAATCCCAAGCGTACGGAGTTCGGGCGATCAAGTGGCCGTCGATATCGGCCGGCATGTCGTCGGGTGTTTTCTTAGTGTCGATATTAGGAACGACTTTCAACCCCTCGGCGCGCTCGATGAGCGGCAAGTCTTTGGCGTTGCGATTGGTGTCCAAGTCACCGCCGTACCAGCCTTCTTTCGCGAGATCTACCACGCGTTTCATTTCCACGCGCTTCGAGTCATCGGCATGGCGTTCAATTTCGAACTGACCGGTTTCGTTCAAATACTCCGGTGTGGCTTCCAACTCGAACGTGTATTGGCCAACCTTAAGCGGGAGCTTTGCCTTACCATCGATGTAAAAGTGTCCGCCGAACTCCGCGGCACCCGGCAACATGAGTTTGACGGACCGCTTCGGGTGGGCTTTCCCGACCGCCGGAACGGGCGTTTGCCGGCCGGCACTAAGGTGGATTCGAGCAGGAATTGGCTGGCCCGTGGCGCTATCGACGACTTCGATCGTGAGCTCGCCATCGGGGTGGGGGGCGGCCGCGCACCAATTGAGCAGCGAGAACAAGGCGAGGAGCGACGTCGCCAACAAGGGAATTGGACTGTTCATTGCAAACCTGGGCGAAAGATTCGTCAGAAGTTTCTCGCTGAGCCGCAGAGGTCGCGGAGGGGGAAGGTTTTACCGTTACCTCTGCGTTCACTGCGCCTCAGCGACAGCTTTTTGACGTCGGAAGTAGACAACCGAAGCGTCATCATAGAGTCTAGCATTCGGCTGCGTGGCACTTGGAATCGGCCTAAACGCGGCCGATTTTGCAGTTTGGCCGCATGCCGTAGAATGGAAGCCTGGAAGATATTGGGCATCCAAATAAAGAGATCGATGGCAACTGATCATTACGCGACGCTGGGTGTTACGACGACCTCGACGCCGGAGGAAATCCAAAAGGCTTACCGGAAGCTGGCGCGCAAGTACCATCCGGATATGAATCCGAACGATGCGACCGCCAAGAAGAAATTTCAGGAGGTCCAGTCGGCGTTCGAAGTGCTAAGCGATCCTGATAAGCGGAAAAAGTACGATCAATTCGGCGACAATTTCGAATCGATGGGCGCTGGCGGGCCGGGCGGCGGTCCGCGATGGCGCCATACCGGCTCGGGCGGCGGACCGCAGTCCTACCAGTTCGATATGAACGACCTGGGCGACATGTTTGGCGGCGGGGGCGGCGGGGGCGGCGGATTCGAAACCGAAGGCAGCGGTGGTTTCGCCGACATCTTCAAGCAATTTAGCAGAGGTCGTGGCGGCGGCGGGCGACGACCCGCGCCAGCGACGAAGGGGAACGATCTCAAGCACGATCTCACAATTCCTTTCGCTACGGCCGTGCTCGGCGGCGAGGCCGCACTGAGCGTGCAGCGGCAGGACGGCGACGTTGAATCGATCCGCGTTAAGATTCCGGCGGGGATCGAGGACGGAAAGAAGATTCGCTTGCGCGGGCAGGGTGTGCCTGGTATTGGAGATGCGCCGGCCGGCGACATTCTGCTTACGATCCACATCAGCCCGCATCCACAATTCCGCCGCACAGGAAATCGCTTGGAAGTGCAAGTGCCGATCACACTTGCGGAAGCTGCCCTCGGCGGAAAAGTCGACGTGCCCACGCCGCACGGCGAAGGTGGGAAGCCGGGCATTATTACGCTTACCGTGCCGCCGAATACTTCCAGCGGGAAGCGACTGCGAATCAAGGGACATGGCGTACGCCCAGCGAATCAGCCGGCGGGCGATTTGTTTGCGGAGATTCAAGTCGAGCTTCCGAATCAAATGACGGATGCGGAGCGTCAGGAATTGGCTGAGATATCGAATCGGCATCCACAGAATCCACGGTCGGAGTTGCGATGGTAATGTTTGCCGCACTTATAGGAATGTCGCGGGGCATTCTGCTTGCGGCGGAAGAAACGGGCGCGCCCGTGCTGGAGCGGCTCGATCCACCCCGGCGGGCAGCGGTGGTCATGGCGCTGTTGGCGCTCACGCTGATCGGCCTGTTTCTGGTGATCTTCATCATGGTGGGCGGACATTGGGTGCGACGACTCGCCCGGCACCGCCCCGCGCGGGCGCTGGCTGCGAGCGCTGGATCGTCGGATGATTCCAAGTTGCGACAGTCCTTAGAATCGGTGCTGCCCGAAGCCATGACAGACGACACGGTGCAGTTTACGAGAGCGCCGAATGACACCAAGGTCGAGAATTGAAATCGATGTCCGGCCAATTGGCTCACTTGATGACCGACTATCGTTTTCCAAAGCGACTAAAGTTGCTGAAGGCGCCGGAATTCGAGCGCGTGTTTGCGACCAGGAATTCGGCAGGCAACACAAGCTTGGTTTTGTACGCCGCGACGAACGAATTGGGCCACGCCAGATTGGGCATCACTGTTTCGCGCAAGGTCGGGGGCGCCGTGAAGCGCAATCGCTGGAAGCGTTTGCTGCGCGAAGCGTTTCGACAGTCTCAACACGACTTGCCGGCTGCAGATTTAGTTTGCGTCGTCAGAGGGGCGTCACCGCCAGCTTTGCCGGAGTTAAGCGAAATGATTCAGACGATGGCGGAGCGCATCCAGCGCAGACTGAAGCGCTGGCCAGAGAAATCGGAATGAAGTTGCGATGAATTGGTTGGCGCAGCAGTTGTGGCGATTGCCTGGCACGCTGCTGATTGCGGCAACACGCGTGTATCAATGGACGCTCAGTCCATTACTTGGACGAAACTGCCGCTTTCACCCATCCTGCAGCGCGTATTTCATTGCGAGCGTGCAAAAACATGGCGCAGTGAAGGGAACTTGGCGTGGCGTCCGGCGGATTTGTCGTTGTCATCCGTGGAATGCGGGCGGCTACGATCCACCGTAGAGACGTGCAAGCAGTCGAAAGAGTTGAACCGCCAAGAACGCGAAGAGGAGGAGAGTAAGAGTTGGAATCGCCGTGATTTTGCGAATAGCTCGGCGTCCTCCGAGTCCTTGGCCGTTTTAGATCTTCGCCATGCTAGCGTCGCGTGTAGTGGCCACTACGACGCGCAGGTATTGCAATCGACCCACCTTGACCGGTTTTGGCCAAGCCACTAATCTCCGCCGCTCGAAGGGGCCAAGGTTCGATTTTCGCGGTCGCGAATACGAGACGGTCCTTTCGCAACGCACGGCCAAGCAAGACGCGAAGCCTGCGTTCCGCCGCTGGGGCGGGTGAAAAAAGTTGACGTTGCTCTAGGAGCGCTCAAGGATGACGCGTTGCACTTCGAACGAGCCTGCCCGCCGCGTGATGCGCTCGCTGGCGATCGCCGTTGTGCTGAGTTGCGGGTGCAGCGGACCGATTCTCCGGCCGCAAAGCCCTGAAGCGCGCATCGATCTGCCGCCTATGCCTGAGGTGAAGTACGTTTCGGCGTATACGCATCCGTACGGCATGAACTACGTAAAGGTGGAAGCAGTTTCGCTGGTGACGGGCCTCGCCGGGACGGGTTCCGATCCGCCGCCGACGCCGCAACGCGCGATGCTGCTCGATGAAATGAAGCGTCGTGAAGTGGCGACCCCGAATGAAGTCCTCGCGTCGACGAACACCTCGATGGTGTTGGTGCGGGCGTTTTTGCGACCCGGCATTCAGGCCGGCGACAAATTTGACGTCGAAACGCGCACGCCGACGGGGAGCGAGACCACCAGTCTTCGCGATGGCTGGTTGTTGCAGTCCCGATTGACGGAAATGGCAGTGCTGGACCAGCAAATCCACGAAGGTCATGTCGTCGGTTTGGCGGAGGGCGCCGTGCTTGTCGATCCGACGGCGGACCCGAAAAAAGATCAGGCGTTGGCGACGCGCGGGCGCATTTTGAGCGGCGGCGTTTGCACCAAGACGCGGCCGATTGGCCTCGTAATTACCCAGCAGCATCAATCGATTCAAGTCAGTCAGGACATTTCGCACGCGATTAATAAGCGATTTTTTACGTTCAAGGATGGCCGCAAGCAGGGCGTCGCGACGCCGAAGACGGGCGAATTCATCGAAATTGCATTGCAGCCGCGGTACCACGACAACATAGGCCGCTATATGCAGGTTATGCGAAGCGTCGCATTCGACGAGTCGCCGACGACGCTGCAATCGCGACTGTTGTTCCTGGACCAGCAGTTGGGCGACCCGCTCACGAGCGGCAATGCGGCAATGCGCCTCGAAGCGATTGGCGATGACCAAGCCAAGCAGATCTTGAAGCAGGGCATCGGTTCGAAAGATCCGGAAGTCAGGTTCTACGCTGCCGAAGCGCTCGCCTATTTGGACGATACTTCGGCGGTCAACGTATTGGGCGAAGTGGCCCGCGACGAACCGGCGTTCCGCGTGAACGCGCTTGCGGCACTGAGCGCGATGGACGACGCGGCCGCTTACGAAGCACTTCGTTCTTTACTCGAAGTGAAGAGTGCGGAAACTCGCTACGGGGCGTTCCGTGCGTTGTGTGCGATGAATCCCCGCGATGGGTTCTTGCATGATGAATATCTATCGAACCAATTCCATTATCATGTGTTGGACGTGCCTGGTCCTGAAATGGTGCACGTAACGGAAAGCCATTTGCCGGAAATTGTGTTGTTCGGCAAGGATCAGAAACTGCAATTGCCGCTCATGCTCGATGCGGGCAAGAGCATCATGATCAATGGTACGAACGGGGACAAAATCACGGTCAGCAAGTTCGCTCCCAACGCCGAACCCGAAAAACGCGAATGCACGGCAAGCGTGGACGACGTCATCCGGGCGGTCGTTGCCTTGGGTGGCACGTATCCAGATGTCGTACAAGCTTTGCAACAGGCGA
>DATBAY010000100.1:0-7053 GCA_036271295.1 Lacipirellulaceae bacterium
ACTTGGAATATATCCAGCGTATTGCCAAGGGAATGAAGATCTTTCTTAGCCTGAAA
This sequence comes from Lacipirellulaceae bacterium, assembly GCA_036271295.1. Lineage (GTDB taxonomy): Bacteria > Planctomycetota > Planctomycetia > Pirellulales > Lacipirellulaceae > JABDGM01. The sequence continues at coordinate 57 of DATBAY010000100.1, forward strand.
GGTCATCAGGACTATCTCATCGTGATCGACAAGGCGGGCAACATTCGCAAGATCCTGGATGGCACCAGCGAAATTGAGTGCAATCGGCTGCATAAAGTATTGCTTGAATGTCTCGACGAAAAGGCGTCGGAAGACACGTCGACCGGCGAAAAGGCAGACAGCGAGAAAACGGCTGACGTCAAACCCGCCGCCGAAAAGGTGTCCTCCGAAAAAGCCGGCGATACCAAACCCGCCGCCAATGCCAAGAAAGAGAAAACGATTTGACGATTCTCGCGGCTGCTCACCCGATTGTGCACGTAAACGCGGCGCTCAATTTTCTTGCCGCGGTCCTGTTGCTGTTAGGCCTCTATTTCATTAAGCGCGGGCGCATCGAAGCTCACAAGCGAACCATGCTGGCGGCGTTCATCGTGTCGATCGCGTTCTTGGCATGCTACTTGTGGTATCACTTACAAGTTGGAAGCGTCCGCTTCACACACCCTGGGGTCGTTCGATACGTTTATCTGGTCATACTCGCGTCGCATGTCTTGCTGGCTGCGACGGTGCCATTCTTAGCGGTGCGCCAAATCTACTTGGGTTTTCGCGCACTTGGCTGCTGCGACGCGAAGCTTCCTGTCCCGGAGCAAGCGGCCGTCGCTGCCCTCTATCGCGAAAAGCACGTCCGGCTGGCAAAATGGGCATTTCCAATTTGGCTGTACGTTTCCGTGACAGGCGTGATCGTCTACGTAATGCTTTATCACCTCTGGCCGCCTGCGGGACTATAAAATAGAATTAGTCGCTGAGTCGCACGCCGCGTTGCGAAATCGCCAAGGTGAAGCCATGAAAGCAATTTATCATCAATTCGAACCGGTGGTCCTGCGTTGGATCCTTGCGGCGATCGTCGTGGTCTTGGTGCTGCTATTGGCAAGCGTGGCGGCTGCGTGCCCTACGTGCAAAGATGGCCTCGCCCAGAACGATCCCCACGGCCACGCTCTCGCGGCGGGCTATGCCTACAGTGTGATTTTCATGATGTCGATGCCCTATCTTTTGCTCTGTACGATGGCGAGCATGGCGTATTTGGCGATCCGCCGTGCCAAGAATGCGAACGCGATGGGAGACGTTGGCGTTGCGGCGATTTCTGATTAGCGCGGCGACTTTCGTCGCGCACCGGCGCTGCGCCTGGCCAAGGCGATCTTTGGCACGCCCGAATTGCTTAACCTTGCGAATGCCCTTCGGCTTGCATTCGCCTCACTTCTTCTTCGTTCGGCCACGGGTCCCAATGCTCGTCGAACGCAATCCACAACGCCCGGGCATAGCGAAAGAACCACGCCGGGAAGAGAATGCCGAAACTCATAAGCACGATGAGCCGCTGCGGGTCGGTAAGTACATTCCCAAAGAACATCGCAAAGTACATGATCACGACGAGCGATGCCGTGACGCCGTAGTTGAAATAGATCGAGCCCAGCAAGTATCCGGGTTCGCGATTGAATCGTCGGCCGCATGCGGGGCAGGCGTCGTTCATCGAAAACCAGCCCCGAAAGATCGGCGCCTGCCCACACCTCGGGCACTTCAACCGCAACGCGCGCGTTTGCAATAGACCGAGCGGCCGCGGTTCTACATCATCCCCCATTTTCACGCCGCCCTCGTTTGCAAACCGCTCGACCAAGTTGCCAAGCCTCGTTCCGAATGCTACCGTGCACGAGATGTACACCGTGGCCAGATTTTTGCAGATGATGGGGCTGACGATCCCGATCCTGGCGATTCTGGCGCAACTCAATCAATCGATAACCGCCGGCAAAATGCTCGGGTTTTTAATCGCGTCCGTCCTAATCTTCTCGATCGGGCAGCTGCTCCAACGCACGCTCGGCGGCAAGTAAAAACCTGCCGAAGTGATCGACAAAAAAAACTACCCCCAAGGGGATTCGAACCCCTGTCGCCGCCGTGAGAGGGCGGTGTCCTGGGCCTCTAGACGATGGGGGCCTGGCAGGAAGCTGGAAGGCGCCGTGGGGGACAAGAAGAAAAAATACCCGGCCACGGAACCGCGTTTCCAAGGTCTTCAAGTATCTAAGATTACGATGGCCCTGGCAAGACGCACGCGCGGCTTCCGCTTACGACGTAATTCCCTTCGTGAGCGCCATAAACGCAGTTTCCAGGTTCAGTTCCTCTTCGCGGAAGAGCAAAATCCGATGCCCCGCGTTCACGAGCATCGTCGCCAGTTCGCTATAATCCGCCTGCCCGTTGACGAGCGTCACGGTGAGATGATCCTGGCCAACGTCCACTCGCTCGACAATCTGACTTCGTCGCAGCACTTGCGACGCGTCTTTCGCGTCGCCTGCAACGCCGATGTTGAGCACTTTGTGCGGCCGCACGCGGTGCAGCAGTTCCGCCACGGTGTCGTTAAACAACAGCTCGCCGCGCTCGATGATTCCGACTTTGTTACAGATATCCGCGAGCTCCGGCAGGATGTGGCTCGAAACCATGATCGTTTTACCCATCGTGCCGAGTCGCTTCAGAAGCGTGCGAATTTCAATCCGCGCGCGGGGATCGAGCCCGCTCGCCGGCTCGTCGAGGAGCAGCACTTGCGGGTCATGCAATAGCACCCGCGCTAAGCCCAGGCGTTGAGTCATCCCGCGAGATAAGCTCGTGACGAGCGCCTCTCGCTTATAACCCAGCTCGACGAGGTCCAGCACCTCATCGCACACTTGCCGGCGTTTTGGACCACGGATGCGATACGCAGCGGCGAAGAATTCCAAGTATTCGATCACCTTCATGTCATCGTACACGCCGAAGAAATCGGGCATGTAGCCGATCATGCGGCGGATTTCCTTCGGTCGCGTGTAGATCGAATTGCCGCCGACGTAGCCTTCGCCCCAAGTGGGGTTCAGAAGCGTGGCCAGGATCCGCATGGTCGTCGTCTTGCCCGCGCCGTTCGGCCCGATAAAACCGAACAGGTCGCCGCGCTGCAAATTCAAATTGATCGATTTGATGGCATAGAGCTCCCCGTATTTTTTGGTTAAATCGCGGGTTTCGATCATTGTTTCCATGCCGGCACTTCTTTCGTCGCTATCAACTGTCTCGTTAGGGTGTGCTCGGCTTCTCGACGGGCAGGATGAATCGTTGAATCACGGCGGACGAATTCAGATCACCACTTCCAATTTGCTTGTCGGTTCCGCTATCAACCAGTCGCACCTGGCCATCCGCGTTTTCTGCCACGAGAATTGCCCGTCCCAATTCGAGCTGGCGGCTCAGGTCGCAGTACGATTGGTAACGATTCGGAAGATGTCCGAATCCTGTCCCGCCCGCAGCTTCATAAAACATCATCAGGTTTAAGATTTGAATTGGCGAGGCCTGTTCCGCGGAAAACACGCGACTTTCCATCGGCGTAGAAGCAGAGCCCGAATCGCCGAGCGCTTCGCGGGTAACGATGGTTTTCACACGCCGCGGATTGAGTTGATCGCTCACCTCGACCCGTTCGCCAGGGCTCAGCGTACCTAATCGATATGCCCACGAACCATAGAGCAACCGCGCGTTATGCAGTTTCGCGCCGGTGTTATTTGTGATCGTCCCTGCAATGAGCCCATCGACGTCCGACAGATGAGCGCCCATCATCGGGGGCGCCGACCGCGACCATCGAGCGAGCAGCGACTTTGCGCCCGATGCGAGCACCGGCACTCGGGCCAGCGAGCTCATTTCAGGCCCGTACTCATAGCCATTGCGAATCAGTCCCAAATCGCTGGTCGCGGACTGCATTCCGCCAATTCCGATTCCGGGAAGCCCCCACCAAGAAAAAAGTATCTTGGGCGTGGAGTCAGTCGGCGATATTGCGGCAGTGCGCGGTCGGACGGCGATATTCAGCTCCGTCGTTTCGGGACTGTATAACGTTGTCCATAGTGTGCCGCGCGCCTGGCCACCGATCGTGTCGAAGTCATCCAACTCCAAGCAGTTGAGCCTCACGCCAGGCGGCCCTTTCGACCGCTCGGCAATGACGAGCGCAATGGCCGTAAATAACGCGATAATCAACGGCAGCGAGACCCAAGCAAATAGCGGCTTGCGCAGCCAACGCTGAATAAGTAGGAAATCGAGCGGCCCTAAAAAAATGAGATAGGCGATTGCCAGCGCAGCTACGATCGAGAACCCGACCGGCATGACCGCCGAGAATCCTCGGCCCAGTCGTTGACGCAAAGCGCCGGAAAGATCGTCCGATCCGCTGGCCACTAACTTCTGGGTCGTGTCGTTCGAATCGGCGCCTCGCAAATAGGGCTGCAAAAGTGTCCGCAAAAAGAGGATTCGGCCACCCCACAGCGAAAGCGGCGGAGCGTCAAATTCAACGCCCGCGAATGCAATCTCGCCAAATCCGCGCGGCGCGCGAATGACGAGCGGCAATTCCGCCGCCCGATTGCCGGCATAGGCTTCGATATTGCCTCGAACCTCGGCGATTTGAGGAACCTCGACCGCGCCTCCGGTAATCGCGGTCGAAACGGCGAACCGCTCCAGCGAGCTGGTTTCTGGCAATCGAATGGTGCCGACATACTTCCCAGGCAAAAACGAGGCGAGCGGTCCGTCATTTCCCAACATGGCCGGCGCATTTTTGCCATCGCACAGCACCACCAAGCGCCCGCCTGACTCCACCCACCGTTCAATTGCGGCTAGCTTCGGCTTGTCGGCTGCTAGTTTGCGACACGCTTTTCCATCCCCAGCGGGAATGATGAGCACGTCCACGTCGTCGTATCCGTACGACTCGTTGGGCAACGAAGCTACGTCAGCTAGACTAAGTACGCGTCTGCCGACGTGGCCGCCGCTGGCAGTCCGATTTCCGACAGCTTCAGTCAAACCGTAAGCGGCGGGGCCTAATGAAACGACCAACTCGCTGGTGGCCGCAAGCGGATGGAGGACGGAGTCCACGTTCTGTTTTCCGGAAGGGACCAGCGTTCGCGAATCGATCTCCCGGTCGCCTGCCAACAGGCTCACTTGCACCGAACTGCCGATACGGCCGATCTGCGTGTAAACAGCGATCGATGGGCGCCCTTGGCTTTCGTTTGAAGTTGGCAGCGCGGCGATTGCAGTCGTCGGCACGCCATCGCTGTCGGATACCGTAACGCTAACGCGCAAACCCTGTTCTGCGGCGCCGTCCAGACCGGTCACTTCAACCAACACGGGCGTCCAAAATCCGAGTTTGTAAAAGTTGTTGAAGCCGACCTCAACTCGCGAGATTTTCGAGTCGGCGCGATCTTCGTTTGCCGTCGCACGAGAATCGCAGCGACCGATCCACGCAAATACGACCAGAGCCAATAGGCTGCGATAGAGTCGCTTCCGTTGACAGAGGTTTCGCATTATCGGCCTAAGGGCATGTCGGAGATCGACCCGGAGCTCAGGGAGTATTGGGCCGGCACCTAAGGCTTGCCGGCATCGTCACAACAACAGACAAGTTGGCCGCAGCCCGGACACCCGGCGCCATACTTTTTCCGAACGGCGGCGGTGAGATCGATTTCCGCGACGTTCGCGATCGTCGTCAGCCAGGCCAGCACGTCGGCGAATTCTGCCGCCAGTTCCTCAGGCGTTCCCTCGCGGAGTGCGGCCGCTAGTTCACCGACCTCTTCAATCAGCCACATGAAAGTGCCATCCACGCCGCGCGCACGGTCCTTTTCAAAATACATGCGGCGGATGAGTGCTTGAAAATCGGATAGCGAAATGGAAGCGGCTTCTGGCATCACGACAAAATGGTTCTACGCCGAATCGGTCGACAAGGTTTGTGCCGCGACTGTCGGCACGTGGGATAATCGTATATTTTAGCGGATGAGCGGCCCCTCGGCGCTAGTCGCCGCCGTGTGTTTTGGTCGGGGACACTCCCCACGAATTCGCCCGCCTCCCCCGTGTCAAAATGCCCGATCCAACCGACTTAGAATTTGTAACGGTCGCGAAAGTGGGCGCAATTCCCGAAGGTGAAGGACGCTCGTTTCAGGTTGGAGATCGACTTGTTGCCGTGTTTCTTCAGGCCGGCGAGTATTTTGCCATCGACGATTTGTGCCCCCACATGGGCGCCTCGCTGGGAGCCGGCTATTTGGACTGCGACGGCACGGTGACGTGCCCCTGGCACGCCTGGCGGTTTCGCGTGCGAGACGGCAAGTGGGCCGATAATCCACGCCTGGGAGTCGATACATTTGAAGTTCGCGTCGCCGCGGATGAAATTCAAATTCGGCCCGTTGCCAAATGAGGAACGCGAGAAAGCTGAACCGTCATTTTTTTGACGTCTGGCCGCCTGCATCGGCTGGCGTCGTTTCGCCCGCGCTCGCTTTTTCATCGCGCTTCGAAACTTCGACTTCGATTTTCTGATCCAGTTTCTGCTGCACGGGCTGGTTCGCCGAACTCGAATTGATCGTGACGTGCTGTTCCAATTTCATCGAGCGCAGCCGACCTTTGGCGATGTTAAAGAGAGCCTCGCCGTCGGAACTCTGCTGGGCGACGCTCGATTTCGCCGCTTGTCCGCCATCGGCAAAACTCAGCGTCAACTGCGGCTTGAAGATGGCATACGTCTCTCCGTCTATATCTTTCGTACCTTCATACGTATACGAAGATTCCACAATTTGCTTTTCTCCGTCTTTGTTCGTCAATTCAACGCTGGTCTTTGTTACATCGCCTTTTTTGGGAGCGTCTTTCGGCAACACGAACACGCTCTTCGATATCATCTTCTTGAAACCCTCTTCCGTGGCGTAGTCGCCGATTGCGGCGGCATCGGGCACATTCTTGAGCGCTGCCAGCACTTCCGCAGGAACCTTCGCATCCTTGATTTCGCCTCGGGACGTCACGGTCAGCTCGAATTCGCTCTGCGCGATCGCCTTGTAAAGTGGAGCAATCAACGCTTCGAGGCCGGTCGAAACCTTGTCTTCTTTCGAATCGTAATCGACGTTCCCCCTCGGGGATGTAACCGTAAGCTTTATCCGATCGAACTTTTGATCGATAACCGCCTCACCGGTCGCCGCGTCTACGCCTTGGACATCCCAAATCATGTCCATTTCCTGGTGCA
>DATBAY010000101.1:0-25986 GCA_036271295.1 Lacipirellulaceae bacterium
CCGAGGAAGTGATCTTGGGAGGCACCGTCCGCACGCTCGATCGAGATATCCGCGAGCGAACGATTCAGCATGTGCGTTCACTGGCCGAGGGGATTCAGCAGGTCACGGGCACGAAGATCGAAGTCGTTTTCGATCATGGAAGTCCCTCGGTACTGAATGACGAACGCTTAACCGAGCTGGTAGCACGTGTGGCGACGGCGCTACTCGGCGACGAGAACGTCGCGACGATCGCCCGCCCCAGCATGGGCAGTGAGGATTTCGCTGCTTATCTGGAGCACGTTCCCGGAGCCATGTTTCGGCTCGGCGCGGCAGGCGACAATCCACCTTGGCCCGGTTTGCACACACCGATATTCGACGTCGATGAGCGATGCCTCGCTGTAGGCGCGAAAATACTCGCTCGGGCGGTCGTTGAGTGGTCAAACCCTGGCAATTAAGCAAACCAAAAGAAATGGCCAAAATCGACTTCCATCGTAACGAGCAACCGACCGTTGGGATCGAGTTGGAACTCGGCCTGGTCGATGCTGACACCATGGCGCTTACCAGTGCCTATGGATTGCTGAGCGCGCGGCTAACAGCCGACGGCCATCAAAACGACGCCAACAGCTGCTTCAAGCCCGAACTTATGCAGTGCGTGTTGGAAGTCAACACGGAGGTTTGCGAAACGATTGGCCAGGCAGAACGCGACCTGAAGAGCAAACTCGCCATCGTCGAATCCGCTTGCGATGCGCTCGGGCTTCGACTTTGGTGGGGTGCGACGCATCCGTTTTCCACCTGGCTCGAACAGCGCATCACGCCGGACGAGCGCTATTTGATGCTCGTCAACCTGTTGCAAGAGATGGCTCGGCGTTTGGTGACCTTCGGATTGCACATCCATGTCGGTGTCGATTCGGGTGATAAAGCCGTGATGATTTGCGATCGTATTATGCGCCATTTGCCAACGTTGCTGGCGCTGAGTGTCAGTAGCCCGTTTTGGGAAGGCCGGCCGACCGGGCTGCAATCGCATCGCTCGAAGGTGATGGAGGGGCTACCCACCGCCGGCCTACCAACCCAGATGCGCAACTGGAGCGAATACGTGTGGCTCGTCAATCACATGATCGATACGGGCTTCATCAACACGATACGCGAAATCTGGTGGGATGTGCGGCCGCACCACAACTTTGGGACGGTCGAAGTGCGGATCTGCGATATGCCGGGCAACCTTTCAGATACGCTCGCCCTCGCCGCGCTGGTGCAGTGCCTAGTGAAGGCCCTTTCGGATGAGATTGACCACGGCACTTACCAGAGCGAAAGCCATCCGATGATGGTTCAACAGAACAAATGGCGTGCGGCCCGTTTCGGAAACCTGGCCAAACTCGTCGATACGACGACCTACCAGGCGGCGCCGGTCGAAGAGACGGTCGAGCGGTTGGTGAGCATTTTGCAACCCGTCGCCGCCGAATTGAACTGCGAGCGTTATCTCGCGCATGCCGCCGAAATGGCCCGGCAACCAAGCGCAGCGCAGCGCCAACTCGATTTGATGGCCGAAACGAACGATCCGCGGGAAGTGGTCCGGCGCTTAGTTGCAGCGTCGCGTACAACAGCGGCGTCGAAATCGCGCAAGTAGCGGAAACGGCGACTTGCATCTTCGTTTCGCTATTCTACAATCGCGGGTGGTCTACGAACCCCCGATTGGGAGCTGGCGATGGCGACCATAGCGACCGCGCCTGTTACGGAACGAGACACCGCGTCCGCGGTCCGTACTTGCTACGACCTGCTGACCGTGGTGCCCGCATGTGGTCTGACTGATTTCACCGATGGAAAATATGTCGATGACCGCAACGATCGGGCTGCGTATGTTGCGGCGCAAGAGCGCCAAGCTGAATATCTCTTGGATCAGGTACGCTGCGGTACGGGCACGCGACTGCTGGACATTGGCTGTGGCTACGGTCGCATCCTGGAACACGCTGTGCGGCGCGGTTCGCGACCGGTAGGCCTTTCCATTTCGCCGCCACAAGTTGCGGCGGATCGCGCGCGCGGGCTGGACGTTCGCGAGTTAAACTATCGCCATATTTTTTGTGAGTTGAGCCCGCCCCTGGCCCCTCCCTATAAGGGAGGGGGAAATTGCTGGGAGCACGCGTTTGATGCGATCGTTGCCAATGGATCGCTAGAGCACTTTGTGCAGTTGACCGATGCCGTGGCTGGGCGCACCAATGAAATCTACGAAGAGATGTTCTCAATTTGCCACCGGCTTTTAGTGGACGGCGGACGTTTCGTCACCACGGCGATTCACTTCCGCGATGTCGATCAGTTCGATCCCGCGGAAATTGCTCGCAGGCATCGGGCGCATCGCCGTGGCAGCGATAACTATCAGTACGCAATGCTGGTTGAACTATTCGGCGGCTGGTACCCGGAGCCCGGACAGTTGGCCCGCTGTGCCGGCCCCTATTTTGAACTCGTCGAAGAAGAAGACGGCACGCACGACTACTACCTTACGAGCGAACATTGGCAGCGGCGGTTCTTCCGGTCCCTGACGTACCATCCGCGCGTATGGTGGGCGCTCGGCCGACAGCTGATGCAACATCCCCGCGCGGCCTGCGAAATGTTTAAGCTGCAGGTCTTCGCCCAATCGTGGCCGTGGCAATTTCGACCGCCCGCGCCAATGCGATTGATACGGCAAACCTGGGTCGCCAAATAAATTTATCCGTTGTCTGTTGCAAAACCGGCTTCTTGCAAAGCACAACGGACGACGGACAGCGGACCAATTCAAAACGTCGCCAACTCTGAATTCGGCATCCGCCCGTTGTAATACTTCCGATGCTCGACTTTGCGTTCGAGATCTTCGATGACTACCTGAGCGAAATCGATTCCAGCGAACTCGCTGCTGCTGCCGAGGCCGCCCGGGCTGAAGACGTTGATTTCGATTAGTTTGTCGGCCACGATATCGAGCCCGACCAGGAACATGCCGTCATTGATAAGCTTGGGCCGCACGATCTCGACGAGCTTCAGCATTTTTTCGGTGACTTCGATAGGCTCGCTTTCGCCGCCAGTGTGCATGTTGCTGCGGGCGTCCCCCGTCTTATTGATGCGACGAAACGCCGCGAACTTGCCATTCCGCTCCAGCGGTCGGCCATTCATCACGAACAGTCGCACATCGCCCTTCGCGGCCGCGGGCAGATACTCTTGCGCCACGCAGTAACCGTCGCGCAGGACGGCATCCAGCATTTGATTCAAATTCGCGCGTTCATCTTCGCCAACGAGGAATACGTTGTTGCCACCCGAGCCTTGCAGCGGTTTGAGGACGACTTTGCCATGCTGATCGGAAATAAATTGCTTCAACTGCTCGACATTGCGGCTGATGCACGTTGTCGGGCGCACCTCTTCGGGAAACTGCTGGAAATAAGTTTTGTTAATCGCTCGCGCCAGGTTTTCCGGATCGTTGAGCACCATCACACCCCGAGTGGCGACAAGCTGGCCGAACAAAATCCCGGAGGATTGGGCCCAAGGCCGTTCGTGTGCATCAGTCGACGGATCGTTCCGCAACAGCACCGCATCAAATTCGTCGAGGTTGATGTGCTCTGGCGTGTGATCGCTCGATTGGAGGTCAGCCAAAAACTTGTCGAGCGACTTGTAGCTTTTCGCGCGCACCGTGCGGCCCAGCGCGTGGATCGAGCCGTCACAGGTACAGATAAAATCGCCGACGCCGAACGTATAAGTCTTGTGACCCCGATTGACGGCGGCCATTGCGAGCCGCGTCGTCGTGTACGTGGCCAACTCTGTTTGAAGGTCATTGACGACGAAGGCAAATTTCATGAGAGCAGGATACCGGAAGACGATTCGAGATACAGGGGGTCGGAATGCCCAAATGCCCCCGTTGAAAAGGTTCAAAGCCCGAACAGTGCAAAAACGGTGCCCGCCAAGCGGACGCGTCGCTCCGAGACGCGAAATTGCGGACGAAGCGAGACCGCCCCCTATGACCAATGGGTCCACAATGGCCGGTGATCACGCCAATCAGAGCATTTTTAGCACCGGTGCTCCGAAGGGTGCCTGGGGCAACGCCATAGTTCTTCGCAGTATTCTGGGGCGTTGCCCCAGCCACCCAGCACGAGAACTTGAAAAACGCTCTAGCTTTGCACGATGCCCGTCACAGCCGCGGCCAACAACGTGCACAAGGTCCAGCCGGAGAGGGTTTGGAACCACAGGTAACCGTGCAGCACGGCACTCCACTTCAGCGAAAACGGCCCGATGTGCATCAGACAGTTACGGCATTTCGTTTTGCTGTTCGGTTTTTCACCAGGAATCCAGTAACAAACCTGGTTGAGATCGACGAACGGGAGAAACACATCGAGCGAATAAACGATTGGGTTAAATCGCGGGTATGACGAAGACACCTGTCCCGCCTGCCCTTCGCCGGAAAGGATCTGCTCGGCCAACTTTGTTTCCGCCATTAGGTTCCGCCGAGCACCGATTGCGAACACGATGGTGCCGCCCAGGATGATTACGAGGCCAATTTTGATCGCCCGGAACGGCTCATAGCCCTAGCCGATAAGCCGCCCCGCGTAGCGGTACCACAAGCCTTGGGGTGAATAGGCAGACGACAACTCGCCGATTCGCTCGGCCCGCGCGACGAGCACCCGGTTTGCTTGCTCATCGAGGCCAATCGCCCGGTAGACCGAAGCCAACTGCGTGTAAGGCTGTGTGATATATCGCCGGCCGGCCGGATCGGTAGAGAGAGGTGGCGTTTCCTCATCGACGGATAGGCTACTTGCCGTTTCATCCGCGCTAGTAGTGGTCTCGGCCGTTTCCGCGGGCGAATCGGTCTTCTTTTCCCCTGCCTCCGACTCGTGAATTGGCTCGGGTGGTGCGGGCATCGTTGGCGGAGCAGGCATTGATTGCGCAGGCATCGTCGCCGCTTCATAATTGGTTTGGGATATAGCGTATCGATTGTCCCCATCGGTCGGCGGCGGAGTTGCGCTCGCGGGCGGAGCCGCGGAACTCCCAGCACGCAACCTGGCGAACGGCGTCACCTGCGTTTGCTGATAGTTCGAGGCCGTCTTGGCAGCGGGCTGCTTGGAAGTCCGCTTCGATGCGTATTGCCGCCGCAGCCAAACGAGTCGGTCGTTCACATCAAGCGGCGAGTCGTCATCGAAGTGATCGTATACCAATCCTTCCAATTGAAGCTGCCCCGCCGGCGGCCAATCTTCGAGTCGCTCGTCCTTGATCACCCAAATGTGCGCGAAACGCATGTCGAGCCGCAACTTTTCTGGCTCGACCGTTTTATTGATAATCCACATGCCATCGATTTTCGCGCGCGAAAACGTTGCTCGACCGTCGATTTTCACGGTGTCCAGGTTCACGTACCCGCCAACGCGGCAGTCGCTGGCATCCAGCGCGTCGCCGCCCGGGTTGAGCAATTCCGCACCGGATAAATCCCAGTGCATGCTGATCGTCGCGAACTGGAACGAAGTCAATCCTTTGATCACGACGCGGCAGGGAGCGTCTGTGCCATCGACTTGGTTGCAGAACACGTGGCCGCGGACATGCATGCCGTTGCCCCAGAACGCGATTTTGTTCACGGCTTGTTCGCCGTTGAATTCGCTGCCCCGCAAGTCAAGCTCATGTTCGATATCCGCGCAAAACAGGTTCACCGTGCCATTCGCTTTCACCGAAGTAAGCACCAGGCGGCTCGCGACCTTGAGATTGCAGGCGAGCAAGCAAATGCCGGTCGGAGCGTCAAACTGAGCGCCATTGGCTAAGAAATCTTGGTTGACTTGCGTGCTCCAGGCCCGAAGCGTTCCACGGCACAGAAAGCCAGGCGGCAAGTCCTTGCTAGGGTCGGTCGCACTGTTTGGATCTGCATCGAGCCGCAAGCTGCGGCCGATCGCGGCGCCATCCATCGTCAGCGCATCGCCATCCGGCTTGATGAAATGACCGTTATCACAATCGACATCGCCGACGACCTTTGCGTTAACGAGTCGCACCTCCCCCTCGGCGTGGAATCCATCGTCCAGCAGCACCTGCCCGCCGACGTCGATCAGGTCGGCGTTCAAAGCCTGCGAGTTGGCCGCCAGGAAGCGACCGCCGCTGCAATCGAGATCTCCGCCCATTTTTGCGCGTTGCAAATCGACGCCGCCGTCGGCGACAAATCCCGAGTCGAAAACGATGTTCCCACCTACTTGAGTGCGACGAGCGTCGAGCGCCGTTTGACCATTGCCCTTAAGCAGCGCGCCGGCGCACATGAGGCTACGGCCGATCGTCGCTTCGGTGATCCGCACCTGGCCAAACGCGCGGAACTTTTCGCCCAGCCGAATGTCGCCGACGACCTTCGCGTCGTACATTGTGAGCGCGATGCCCTGCTTCTGGAGGTCATCGGCTTTCATGCCGAAGAATGCCAACCCGCCGCTGAAATCGAAGTCGCCGCCGATATTCGCGTCGATAAAGTCGACCCCGCCGAACACACAGCACGTGCGCAAGTAAACATTCTCGTTCACTTGCACTGCTCGTGCCTGAATCGCAGCAGAACAGCAGTTGCGAATATCGAGTTCTTGTAGTTTTGCGTGACTAATGTTGATGCCTTCTGTGAACAGGCAATCGTAGAACGCTAGCGAAAACGGCACCGCCGTACGATACAAATCGAACCTGCCCGAAACGGTGACGCCGCGCAGCGAAACGCCGCGACTCGGTACTAACTTCATAGCGGCCGGATCGGTGCAAATCCAATTGAGGCGGTCGGCCTTGACCGTCGGCGCCGATTTCCACGAAGTTGGATCCTGTGGATCGAACTTGGCATCCGACGGCACTCGTAAATCACCCCACTCATTGTTCGCGATCGCGAGGAAGAACTTGGCGTCGGTTTCTGTTAGCTCGTTATTAAATTTGTCGCGTGCTAGCCGCAACAGCGGCGGCTCATTGGAGAACACCCGCGCGAGCTTTTCTTTTGGTGGCGACGGGGATTCAGGCGGCGTCAGCGATTGTGGTTTGTCTGTCGCGTTTGGAGTTTGCTCGAGCGCGGGCAAATCATTGGAAGCCGGCTCCTCTAGCGGCTCAAGAGCTCGCACACTCGAAGTCGCCAGACAAGCAATAAGTAGTATGAAAACAATCGAACTACGGCCACGCATAGACTTCCTCCTAGTGGGGCGGAAGTCTAGCGAGACTCGTTGACGCTACCAACGGCATCGCGTTTCCAAAATGAGCGCGGCGTGTTGGCTGTATTTTTGCCCTGTCATCGCAAGACGAGCACTTCCCAAGCCGCAAAGTAATACTATAGTAACCGTAGTATCTGGCTTCATATTGAACTGTCGTCGTGATAATCAAAGAGGAACATATGAATTTGCCTTTGCGCTCCAGCTTCGCAGCGACTGCACTGATATCACTTAGTTTTTTCCCACCGATTTCCCGTGCCGAGACATCACCCAACGTGAGCACAAAGTTGCCCGCCGTTGTAAAGAAGGCATTCGATGCAAAATATCCTAAGGCGACGATTGAGAGTGTTGATGCCGAGACCGAGAACGGCATAGAGATATATGACTTGGAATTCAGGGATGGAATATCGGAAAAAGAGGCGGACTTCGCGAAGGACGGCACGTTGCTGGAGTCAACGCTTGTGATCGAGTTGAAAGATGTGCCGAAAGACGCGATGAACGCGATCAGGAAAGCGGCGGGTGACGCGAAGATGGGTCGCGTCGAGAAGGTCGAAGTCAATTGCAACGTCAAGGATGGCAAAATTACGAAGTTGTCGAAGGCTGAGTTGCAGTACGCGGTGGAAATTGCGAAGGATGGGAAGCACGCTGAAGTGACGGTCGATCCCCAGGGGAAAGTCGTTGAGCCTCCGCAGTGGGAAGCGGACAAGCCGGCAACGGCGACGAAGTAATTGACATTGGCGTTCAAAGCTTCGGCGTGAAGTCGGCGTCGGCTTCGATTCCTATTGCGAATTCGGCGAGCAGGTCGGCGGCCTGGTCGATGTCGTCGAGCGAGATCATCTCGACCGCGCTGTGCATGTATCGGTTCGGCAGGCTGACGAGTCCGGCGGCGACGCCGCCACGGGCGAGTTGGATCGCGTTCGCATCGGTGCCCGTGCCGCGGCCGCACGCGGCCCATTGGACGGCGATCTTCGCTTTCTCAGCAGCGCCCTTCAGTCGATTCACGACGACTGGGTTCATGTTTGGGCCGCGTTCGATGACGGGGCCGCCGCCCAGTTTGATGTCGCCTTCCTGAGTTTTGTCGATCGTTGGGCAATCCGTCGCGTGGGTGACGTCGATCGCGATGCCGACATGCGGATTAATACCGTAGGCACTGGTAACGGCGCCGCGGAGGCCGATTTCTTCTTGCACGGTGGCGGCAGCGAAGAGAGCGACTTTCAACCCGCCGCGTTTCTTCGCGCGGCGGAGCGCTTCGACGGCGACCCAGAGGCCAGTTTTGTCGTCCATGCCGGGTGAGTTCGCGAGATTATTTCGCATCTCCTGATAGCCGAGTTGCAGCGTTACCGCGTCGCCGACCGCGACGGCCGCGACGGCTTCTTCCTTATCTTTAGCGCCAATATCGAGCCACAGCTCCTTCGCCTTCACAACTTTTTTTCGCTCGTCTTCATCCAGCAAATGGATGGCTTTGCGAGCGATCACAGCGGGGATCGGACCACTCGCGGTGTGAATTGTCATCCGCTGGCCGATGAGTTGCTGCGGATCCCAACCGCCGATCGTGTTCGTGTAGATGTAACCGTTCTCGTTAATGTGGGAGACAATGAGGCCGATTTGATCGGCGTGGCCGGCGTACATAACACGGAGCGGGGCCTTCGTGTTGCAACTTGCAATTACGTTGCCGTGGAGGTCGGTGCGCACATCGTCGGCGAAATCGGCGACGTACTTCCGCACGATTTCTTGCACGGGCTGTTCGTAGCCGGAGGGGCTGGGCGTTTCGAGGATCTGCCGGAAGAATTTTTTTGCATTGCTGTCCATGGTGTGTCGCACTTCTAGCTGCGTCGCGCAGCGTTCGAGTCCTGGAGTTCTGACATCGATGCTAGCGGCGGGTTGGTTGGTAAACGTGGCCGATTGTAACGGTTTTTCTCATTGCGTGGGAGCCACGCCGACGATGATACCAGCGCCGTACGGCCCCATATCAATGCGCTGCACGCCAGACGGGCAGCATCGGGGGGAACTAGTCTTGGGTCGTCGGTGTTGCGTCCCCTCGTTGCCCGCGCGCTGCGCGCTGGGGGGTAGGGGAGATGCGAAATCTGTTTGCAACCGTCGCGATTTTCTCCGCGATGACTTTGTTGCCGGTATCTGCGAACGCCGGTATCTGCGAGCTCTTGGGATTTGATTGCTGCGGCAATCATAATGGCGATTGTCATTCTTGTTGCAACAATTGCTGCGAGCCGGCATGCGGATGCGGCAGTTGCGGCGAGCCCGCCTGCGGGTGCAATAGTTGCTGCGAGCCGGCGTGTGGTTGTAACAGTTGCTGCGAGCCGTGCGGCGGATGTTGCAATGGCTGCCAGTATGCGGGACAGCTTTATCACTGCGGCTGCGAGAGCCATGTGCCGATTTGCTGCTGCACGCCTTACGGCGGGTGTGGGAATGGTTGCTGCGGAGATAGTTGCGGCAACAGTTGCTGTGAACCTGCGTGCGGTTGTGAAAGTTGCAGCCAGCCTTGTTGTGAACAGTCGTGCGGTTGCAGTAGTTGCGGGGAACCGTGCTGCGGATGCGGCACGGGTTGTGGTCCGAGCTGCAAATGGGGCACCGCTGGTTGCCCTATTAAGTGTTGGGCGAAGCATTGTGGCTTCTGCACCGGCTGCGGACATTTCTTGAGCGTCTTGAGTCGTTGCTGCCCGTGCAGTGGTTGCAGCGGTGAAGTGTATTGGAGCGAATGGCACAACGATCCGCCGTATTGCCATGATCCTTGCTGCGGTGGTCAATACACGGGTGGATGTGGTTGCGACAGTTGCGGCAGTGGCAGTTGCGGAAGCTGTGGCGGCGGTGGTTGCGGATGCAACAGCGGCTGCGGGTGTGGCGGATGCAATGGCGGGTGTGGCTGCGAAGGTGGAACCACGGGCGGTTGTGGATGTGACGGCGGCAGTGCTCAGATGCGTTCGACTAACGGAGGTGCGGCTTATGTGAAGCAGACGCAGCCGAGCCGAACGCAAGTTGCTCAGAATCGGCCGCGGCAACAGTCGCAAGGCAAGTTCCGGCCTGCTTATGTGGCCCAGCAGCCGAATCAATCGAGTCAGTCGACTCAGGCGCGGGTGGCTTTGCATCCGACGACGAACAGCAATCAAACGGGCAGCGATAACTCGCGGCCGGCTTGGTGATCTTGAAGTAGGGGAGTCAGCGTAACTCACGGCGCTCCCCCTTCTGAAATTCGGAACAGACGCTTAGCGTTCGCCGAGGTTTGCTCGGCGAACGCTTCGAGCGTTTTGCCACGAACCTCTGCCAGGCAGCCTGCGGTGAAGCGAACGTGCGACGGCTCGTTGCGCTTGATCTTGCGGACCGGCTCAGGCGTGAGGTACGGGCTGTCGGTTTCGATGAGTATCCGATCGTCGGGCACGGATGCGGCGATTTCGCGCAGCTCTTCCGACTTCTTGAACGTGACCATGCCGGCGAAGCTGATGTAGAGGCCCATCGCGACGCACTCGTCGCACGTGGCGGGGCTGCCGGTGAAGGAGTGCATGACACCCTGGAGCGGGCCGCGCTGATGGGCTTCGCGGAGCATCGTGAGGATGTCTTCGTCGCAATCGCGGATGTGGACGATGAACGGCAGGCCACGCTCGTGCGAGAGGCGAAGGTGGCGGTCGAAGTAGTCTTGCTGGATGTCGAAGGGCGTGAAGTCCCAGTGTCGGTCGAGGCCGGTTTCACCGATCGCGACGACCTTCGGCTGATCTAGCATTTCGATTACGCGGTCCCAATCGCCGGGCTTGGCTTCGGCGAGGTAATTGGGCTGCATGCCGACGGCGGCGTGGACACCGTCGAATTCTTTTGAGACTTCAATCGCGGCGGCGCTCGTGTCGGCGGAGATGCCGACGGCGATCATGTTTTCCACGCCGGATTCATGAGCGCGGGCGATGACGGCGGCGCGGTCCTCGGCGAATTCAGGCTGATCGAGATGGGCGTGGGTATCGAAGAGTTGCATTGCAGGATGTTAGCGGCCGTGGATTAGAAGCAGATTTGGAATATCGGGAATTAGGTTTTTACGGTGAATGGTCGTAAGTTGTTGCGGTTCAACGAAGTAGTGTTATTGAGGGTTGCGAGAATTACGCGAACACGATTTTTCGATACAAAATTCGGGCATATGATCCGGCTCGCCTCTCGTCGCGGGCTGGAAAACAAGATGTTTTGCGAGGTGGCATGGGACATTTAAGATGGAATATTGGGACAGAGTCGCGATCTGCGCGACAAAAATGGGTCGCGCTCACGCGGGGTGGAACTCAATTGGGAGGGTCGAATGTAGCACTATGCGCGGCCAAATTCTACAACTTTTTCCCTCTACGCGCGATTTGGTAAAGCGAAGAAAATGCCACGTTTCTCGCGAGCAACTGTTGGGTAGAACAGTCAGCCCGAATCTGCAAATTGCAGCAGGCTTGTTAACACATCGATGCCAGCCGCGATTAAGAAAGAATGGACCAACGTATATTTTGGTACTGCGCCATTCCTCGATCGAACGAGACGACTTCCAAATTAGCCGCTTGAGCAAACGCGGCCAGATAAGCGTCGGTCCACACCTTCGGAGAGAACGATCGTCCTTGGGCGTGTGCGCGCCAGAAAGTTTTTAGTCCGGTCGGTTCGTCGACGTAGGAGACGCGTGCGTCACATAGTAGGAGGTTGTATTTCTGCCAGGCAACGTCGAGCGTCAGTGCATCTTTGCCGAAGACGCTGGAGTTTGTCGTCAGTCGCAGGAAGCCGATTTGGGTTAATCGGCAAAACAGGCAAACGTCGGTCGATAGGGCATTGAACCAATGCTTTGCCCCTGGGTGATGGACATGAGAGTCAAACGTCAATGCGAGCCAGACATTGACTTCAGGAAGCAGCATCTTGTTGGTCCAAAATCTGAGCGATCTGGTCGCCGGATAAGTTCACGCTGCCCGGAGACCCCGTCTTTACCAAGGGGATTTCGATGCGCCCAGCTCCCGTGATTTGCTTTGCAGGCTCGCCGTAGGAAACTGTGACGACGGCCCCTTCGGGGAAAACCGATTTGGAATCCAACACGACGACGCCATTTTGTACGCGACCTAGAACGAGCACGCCTTTATTTTCGCCCGCGCATTCTTTTAATCAAGCCGGGATTATCGCGACCGCAGCCTCTATAGCGCGAGAAAACTCTAGCCTATGCACCACTGGGGCCAGGTTGATCGTTTGAAAATGCTGGGGTGGCCGTAAGTTTGGTGCCGTCGGCGGGGGCAGTGTCGAGTTTTTCGAGGAGCTCGAGGTGACCTTTGGTTAGGCCGAGGGCTTCGGATGCCAAGGTTTGGGCGGCGGGGGAGAGGCGGAGGTTATCGACGCAACCTTCTAGCTCGCTGATATCTTGCTTGAGGCAGTCGAGGGATTCGTCGATGAGGTAGTCGATATCGAGGTCGTGGGTGTCGGCAAATTCGATGGGGAAGTCGCCGTGGTCGGCGAGGCCGCCAGATTCGAAGATTTGTTCGGCGATGCGGGCGGTGAGCGCGTTTTGGCCGACGACGATCGTTTCGATCGTTTGCATGATGTTCGCGCGGGCAGGCGGGATGTACGGGCGAGCCCAGCGCATGTATTGCGGGAAGGAGCGCTCGAGGATCTCGATCACGCGGTTCAGGGCGTCGATGGTATCGGCAGAGGACATGGATATGATTTCGGCAGATGAGTTAACCACGGAGACACGGAGGGCACGGAGAAAGACAAATGCAATTTTGATAGGATCAACAGGAATTACAGAGATTAAAACAAGCAACAACAAACTCATCCTGTCGATCTTGTAAATCCTGTCTAAATTTCTTCTCCGTGAACTCCGTATCTCCGTGGTTATTTCAAAAAATGTCAGGCAGTTTTCTACATTATGAGTTGTTGGGTGGCGGCGCGGGCGATTTCGAGCAAGTGGGCGGGGACGATGCCGTAAACGAGCACTGGGACGGCGATGATGATCATGAAGACGACGGGGAGCACGCCGATCCAGACGGGGCCGCGGTCGGCCGGTGGGGCGTCGATGCACATCACCTTTGCGACACGCAGGTAGTAGACCAGCGAGATGGCCGTGTTGATGCCGGCGATCACGAGCAGAGCGATCATCGGGAAGCCGCCGGCGACGACGAGCGAGTTGAAGATGGCGAACTTGCCCATGAAGCCGATCATTGGCGGGATGCCGACGAGGCTGATGAGGATCGTGGTGAAGGTGACGGCAGTGAACGGAGCGCTGCGGATGAGGCCGGCGTAATCGGCGATTTCTTCGGTGCCGAGCGTGTTGCGGAGGAAGGCGACGATGGCGAACGCGCCGAGGTTCATGAAGAGATACGCCATGAGATAGAAGAGGAGGGCAGCGACGGCTTCGCGGGCACCGGCGACGTTGGTGCCGGAGAGCTGCACCGCAGCGGCGATGGCCATGATCATGTAGCCGGCGTGGGCGATGGTGGAGTATGCCAGGAGGCGTTTGATGTTGGTTTGGCCGTACGCGGCGAGGTTGCCGAAGGTGCAAGTGACGGCGGCGAGGATGGCGAGGAGGATGACGATGAAGTGACGGACTGGGGCGAGGGGGGTGGAACTCTCGGCGGCGGCGAAGCGTGTGGCGGGGTTCATGGCCGCTGAAGCGGCCTCGCCGGCGTTGTGTTCTAGCGCGACGGTGTGGGCTGGAATCGCATGTTGGGCAGTCGGCGCTGCGGGAGTTGGCGCGGTGCTTAGGCCGATGGCGACTCTTAGGAGGAGGGCCATGGCGGCGGCTTTGGAGGCGACGGAGAGGAAGGCGTCGACTTCGGCGCTGGCGCCTTCGAAAACGTCCGGACACCAGAAGTGGAAGGGGACGGCGGAGAGTTTGAACGCAAGGCCGACCATGATCATGAGGCCAGCGAGGACGAGGACCATGATGGTGCCGCCGTTGCCTGAAGCGATCTGCGCGGGGATGTCCATCGCGGCGAGTTTGGCTGCGATCGAGGGTAAGTGGGCGGAACCGGTGAGGCCGGCGAGGAGGCTGATGCCGTAGAGCATGACGCCGGCGGCGCCGGCGCCGTACACGGCGTATTTGAGCGACGCTTCGCTTGCGCGACGGCGGCCTTTGAGGATGCCGGCCATGACGTACGACGGCACGCTCGCCATTTCGACGGCGAGGAAGACGGTCATGAGGTGGTTGGCCGAGGCCATGAGGCACATGCCGAGCGTCGAGCCGAGCAGGAGCGTGTAGAAGTCTTGGCCGTCCTGGCGATCGGCGAGGCCGGTGAGGCGGACGAGGATGATGAACAGGAATGCGAACGAGAGCAGGAATAAGCGGAAGAAGGCGGTCATCGAATCGTAGACCAGCATGCCGGTGAACAATTCTTGGTGTTGGACGGTTTCCAGGGCGCTGAGGCCGCCTTCGGGGATGGCGTAGTAGAGGGCGACGCCGACGCCGAGTAGGGCGACGATGAACGGGTCAATCCAAGCCAAGAAGCGCGGCATGCGCGCCAGCAGCATGACGACGATCGTGACGCAGATCACCAGCTCGGGCATGAACCTGGGGAGGCTCGTGTGGAGCGTGTCGGACGTCAGCGCTTCGGTGAGGGAGTGCAGGTTCACTTGGATGACTTATAAGACTTATTTTTTAACCACAGAGAGACAGAGGGCACTGAGAAATCAAAAATGCTTTTTGACAGGATTAACAAGATTTACAGGAATAGAGGAAGCGAATTAATCCAGTCGATCCTGTTAATCCTGTCTAAGAATCTTCTCCGTGTTCTCTGTGTCTCTGTGGTTAATTGTTTTATGAATTGTGTTTATCTGTCAGCGTTGCGTCCGCGGTCGCTGGTTTGGCAACGGCGGGTTCGTTCTTTTTGGTCCAGTCGGTTAGTTCGATCACGGTCTTATCGACGGAGGGTTGCTTGTATTTGAGGAGGGCGTTTGGGTTGACGCCGAAGTAGATCGCGAGGGCTAAGAGCGGCGCGGCGATTGAGAACTCGCGGAGCGTCATCGGGGTGAGCGCTTCGGGGTGAGGGCCTTTGTAGGCGGGGCCTAGGTAGACGCGCTGGATGGCCCAGAGGATGTAGCCGGCGGTGAGGATGACGACGAACGCCGAGATGACGGCGAGCGTGACGCTGAAGTTCCAGACGGAGAGGACCACTAGCACTTCGCCAATAAAGCCGCACAGGCCGGGGAGGCCGAGGCCGGCGAAAAAAATGCCGACGGCGATGCCGCTGTAGACGGGCATTTTGGCGAACAGGCCGCCGAACTCGTTGAGGTTGCGGTGATGGACGCGGTCGTAGATGACGCCGACAAGGAAGAACATGCCGGCCGAGCTGATGCCGTGGGCGATCATTTGGAACATCGCGCCGTTCATGCCCATCTTCCAGTAGTCGGGATTGTACTGCGTGCCGGCGAAGGCGCTCCATACGCCGAGGCCGAGGACCACGTAGCCCATGTGGCTGACAGAGCTGTAGGCGACCATGCGCTTGAAATCGGTTTGAGCGAGGGCGGCGAACGCGCCCCAGACCATGCTGAGGACGCCGACGCCGCAGACCCAGTACGCGAGCTCGTACCCGGCGGCGGGGCAGATGGGATAGCAGATGCGGATGAGGCCGTAGCCGCCCATTTTGAGGAGCACACCGGCCAGGATCATGGAAATTGGTGTGGGGGCTTCGACGTGGGCATCTGGCAGCCAGGTGTGGAGCGGGACGCTGGGGACTTTGATGACGAAGCCGATGCCGAGCAGGATGAAGGCCCAGAATTGGAGTGAATGGCCGTGCCAGGTCGGGGCGGTGAACAAGTCAGTGTGTTGGCCGATAAGTTGGAGGGCCAGGATGTTGAACGTGTGTTGCGGGGTATCGGCCGAAACGATCTTTTGCCATTCGGCTTGTTGGGTGGCCTCATCTGACCCGGGCGAAAGAACGCCGGTCGCCAGGATTTGCTGGGGCGTGACTTTGTCTTGCAGCGAGCGGAGGTCGCTGTTGAAGTACAGCATGAGGATGGCGATGAGCATCAACACGCTGCCGACGAGCGTGTAGAGGAAGAACTTGATCGCCGCGTATTCTTTGCGGGGGCCGCCCCAAATGCCGATGAGGAAGTACATCGGTAGGAGCATGACTTCCCAGAAGACGTAGAAGAGGAAAAAGTCGAGGGCGCAGAAGACGCCGAGCATGCCCGTTTCCAAGAGGAGGAACAGGATGCAGTAGCCTTTCTCGTATTTCTTGATGGGCCAGCTCGCGCCCATGGCGAGCAGGCTGACGAAGGCGGTGAGAACAACGAGCGGGAAGCTGATGCCATCCAAGCCCATGAGGTAGTGGATGTTGAATGAGGGAATCCACGGGACGGAGAAGAGGTGCTGCATTCCATCGACGCCGGATTTGAAATGGACCTGGCTCCAGCCGAAGATCATGCACAGCGTCATGAAAAACACGACGGCCGTCACGCCGAGCGAGATGCGCTTGATCGTTTCGCCGCGCGCGGGGAGGACGGCGATGACGAGCGCGGCGATGGCCGGCAGGAACACAAGCCAGGTTAGGAAAACCGATGGATTGGTGAATTCGAACATGACTTGATTCGTACTGAAGGTTGAGCGATTTTTGCTGTTGTTATGTCGTTGTAATAGTTGACGGCACGGCTGTTAGTGCAGCTATCCGGCGACGGCGAACTTCCACATCAGGCTGGCGACGGCGAACAGGACGATCGTGCCGACGACGATGAACATCACGTACTGCCGCAGGCGGCCGGTTTGCAGTGAGCGGAGCGATAGACCGAAGTCCCAGGTTTTTTCGGCGAAGAAATCGACCGAGTTATTGATAACAAAGCGATCGCCGCCGAGGCTGACGACTTGGGCGAAGCCGCGGACGATCCACGCGAGGGCGTGGATGATGCCATCGATGATTCCGCGGTCGACCGTACGGGCGATGAACGCCGCGATGAGGTGCGTGGGGCGGAAAAATAAGTAGTCGTAGAGCTCGTCGAACCACCATTTGTTCCAGGTGGCTGCGTAGAGGAGCGATAACGAGCGGCGTAGGGAGGTGGCGCTGATTGATTCCCAGAGGTAAATAATCGTTGCGCCGAGGATGCCGGCGACGGCGACGAAAATTGCCGAGATACCCGCGGGGATTTTTACCGCGGTGGCGTGGCTGGCGTGTTCATCGGGGATTGTGAGCGTCGTTAAAAGGACGCCGGGTTTATTGCCCAGGATGCCAATCGGGCGGGCTTGTTCCAAAAGTGCTTCGACGCCGAAATTGGCGACTCGTGCGGGCAGCCAACGGGGCAGCCACCAGCCAGCGCACACGGCGAAGATTGAGAGGAATATCAGCACGTTGGCCATGACGGGCGGGGATTCGTGGGCGTGGTCGTAGCGATGATGATCGCGGGGCGAGCCGGCGAATGTCATGTACCAAAGGCGGAACATATAGAACGAAGTGATCGCCGCGCCCAACAGGGGAATGACTACGAATAGCCACATTGCGGGGTGTGCGCCGCCGTTGGTGCGAGCGAAGTGAAGGGATTGCTCGATGATCGCGTCCTTGGAGTGGAAGCCGCTGAAGCCGAAGAGGAACGGGATGCCGATGCCGGAGATGGCGAGGCAGCCGGCGAGCATAGTGTAAGCGGTGACGGGCATTTTGTGGCGGAGGCCGCCCATTTGCCGCATGTCGTTCGTGTGGACGGCGTGGATGACGGAGCCGGAGCAGAGGAACAGCAGGCTCTTGAAGAAGGCATGCGTGATTAGGTGGAACAGGCCGGCGACCCAACCGCCGAGGCCGAGGGCGAGCATCATGTAACCGAGCTGGCTGATCGTGGAGTATGCGAGGACGCGTTTGATATCGACGGCCGTGAGCGCGATCGAGGCGGCGAGGAGCAGGGTGATGCAGCCGATTGTGGCGACGACGAGTAGCGCTTCGGGGGAGAGCATCGGGTAAATGCGGCCGACGAGGAAGACGCCGGCGGCGACCATCGTGGCGGAATGAACGAGTGCGGAGACTGGGGTGGGGCCTTCCATCGCGTCTGGCAACCAGACGTGGAGCGGGAATTGGGCGCTTTTGCCCATGCAGCCGCAGAAGAGCCCGACGCCGGCGATGAGCAGGGCCCATTGGCCCCAGTGGGCGTTGGTGTCGTTACGGAGGTTGGTGATCAAATTATTGACGGCGGTGTCGTTCCCGCCTTTGCCGACGAGATCGGCAATCTGGTCGCGGGCTTCGAAGGCGATCATGCCATCGGTGGGGGCGAGTTCAAAGTTGCGCTCTTTGGTGCGGAGTTGGCTGAAGACGCCGGTGCGGACGGTGCCGTCGGCATCTTTCATATCGCCGAAGTTGAACGTGCCGATCGTGGTCCAGATCATCATTAGGCCGATGAGCATGCCGAAGTCGCCGACGCGGTTGACGATGAAGGCTTTGTTGGCGGCGGTGCTGGCGCTGTGGCGTTCGATATAGAAGCCGATGAGGAAGTACGAACAGATGCCGACGAGCTCCCAGAAGACGAACGTCATCAACAGGTTGCCCGAAATGCAGATGCCGAGCATCGAGAACGAGAACAACGAGAGATATTGGAAGAATCGGTGGTACCGACCACGACGGTGGAGGTGTTCGTGATTCGGGAGGTGGACTTCGTGATCGACGTAGTCTTCGAGCTCATCGTGCATGTAGCCGGTGGCGTAGATGTGTACACACGAGGCGATGAGCGTGACCATGCAGAACATGGTCATGGTGAGCGTATCGATGTAGTAGCCGATCGTGAGGCGGAGTTTGCCGAATTGGGCGAGGGTATACCAATCGCCGGTAAGGCTGGTGGGAGGGGCGTTGGAACCGGCGGCGTTGCGTTCGGTTTCGGTAGGCTCGGTTTGGGTGGCGTCTGTTTCAGGTTCAGGTTCTTCTTGGGCGACGAGTTTGAATGGGGTGTGCCTGACCGCTGAAGCGGGGCTCGCCAGGGCGGTGTGTTCGGTATGAGTTTCGTGTTCTTCGGCGGATTTCAGGGGGTTGTTGGGGAGCCAGTAGCCGAACATTGCGACCATGCTGAGGACGCAGCCCATGACGATCGCGGCGACAGAGATGTACGCGCCGTACTTTTGCGTGCTGTAGCGAACGCGGATTCCGAAGAACTGCGGCACGGAGTAGCAGATCGAAATGATGGCGAACGACACCAGCGGCAGAAGCCAGGCGACCAGCAGTAGTGATGGAATTCTGTCCATAGTGGCTATCGCACACTCGCGGCGAGTGGCACGGCTGGGTCTATCCTTGGAGCTGGTCGGCGCGGTCGACGTCGATCGTGTTGAAACTGTTATAGAAATTAAGTGCGATGGCGAGCGCGACGGCCGCTTCGGCGGCGGCGAGCACGATCACGAATAGCGACATCAGCTGGCCATCGAGGCCGATGGTGTCGGCGGCCTGCCGCAGGTACGGGCTACCGAAGGCGATGAAGTTCAGATTCGCGCCGTTAAGCACGAGTTCGATGCCCATGAGGATGCCGAGGGCGTTGCGTTTGGTGGCCATGCAGACGACGCCGCAGACGAACAGGAACGCACCGACGACCAGGAAATGGCGGACGCCGACGGGCTCGGTCAACGAACTGGCTAGCAGGAATGGTGTCATTCGAGGAGCAGCGTCTTTCTGCGGCGAGCGCGGGCCAGGTAGGCAGCGCCGATCAGTACGACTAACAAATGTATGGAGATTATTTCGAATACAAGTAGGTAGCCGGAGCGGTCGGGGGCATCGACGCGTGCGCCGAGGAGGCCCATGCCGATCGGCGACGCGGTCGGTTGCAATTGCACGGCGTTTGCTTGTTCGACGGTGATGCCGCGCCAGCCGGGTACGCTGAGGGCGGCGTACCACAGGAGCAGGAAAAAGCAGATGCCAACACCCAGTGCCAAGCCCATGTCAAATGCGCTGGTCTTCATCGAGATAAAACGATCTTGCGACGTGAGCATGACGCCGAACACGAGCAGCACGAGGGTGCCGCCGACGTAGATCATGATTTGCATGGCGCCGACGAAGTCGGCGCCGGCGAGGAAGAACAGGCCGGCAGTCGAGGCGAGCGAAAGTACCAAGTAGAACGCCATGCGGACGATGTTCGGCGAAATCACGACGGCCAGGGCGAATGCGCAGGCGAGGCCTGCAAACAGGAAGAAGAAAACCGATGGCCAGTAAATGGGGGCGTCCATGGCGGCTTAGTTCACTCCCTCGGGGGCGACGGAAGTGGTGACCATTTGCATTCTTGCGTTTTGAGCGCTAGCATTTGCAGCCGGTTTGGGTGTGGTTTCCGGCTGGTTACGCCACTGTTCGCGAACGCTATAGGCTTCGGGCGTTTGCGGCACAAAGAGGCCGTTGGGTAATGCATATTGCCACCACGTCACAAACAAGAATGAGACCGCGGCGATCGGCACGCAGTATTTCAAGCAAGTCGTGATGACCTGGTCGATGCGGAGGCGTGGTAACGTCCAGCGAACCCACATCATGACGGTGACGCCGATGACGCCTTTGTTGATCAGGTTCACCGTGCCGAGGAAGTTGCCGGCGATGCCCCACCACAGGCCGTGCTGGAAAGTGAGGCCGAGCATGTGAGCAATTGGGATCGGGCCGTTCCAGCCGCCGAGGAACAGGATCGAGGCGAGCAGGCTGACGGCGAGCATCGAGCCGTACTCCGCCATGAAGAAAAAGCTCCAGCGGAGGCCGGAGTATTCGGTATGGAAACCGGCGACGAGTTCGCTTTCGGCTTCGGCGAGGTCGAACGGGGCGCGGTTTACGCTGGCGGTGGCGCAAGTGAAATAGACCCAGAACGTCACAAACGTGCCTGGGTCGTGGAAGATGTACCAATTCCAGAATCCTCCGGCCTGGCGGTCGCCGATGACGACGAGGTCCATCGAGCCGGCAAGCAATACAGGCACCACGGCACACATGCCGAGTGGGACCTCGTAGCTGACGACTTGGGCTGCTTCGCGCATGGCGCCGAACAGGGACCATTTTGACGCGGAGGAGTAGCCGGCGAGGATGACGCCGAAGACTTCGAGGCCGATGACGGCCAGGATGAAGAAGACAGCGGCATTCAAATGGAGGGCAACGAAAGGGTAGTCGCCGCCGGCGAACGGGATCGCCATGAAGGCCGAGAGGGAGGCGCAAAAGCTGACGTAGGGGGCGATTTTGAAGAGGAATTCGTCGGCCCCATCGGGCATGAGGTCTTCTTTGGTGAGCAGTTTGAGGCCGTCGGCGAGGGTTTGGAGCCAACCGAATTTACCGCCAACGCGCGTCGGTCCAAGGCGATCCTGAATGCGGCCGGAAATCTTGCGCTCCATCCAGATAAATAGGAGCGCGCCGACGGCCACCAGATTCACGATGAAAAAGATTTGGACCAGCGCAGCCAGCGTGTAAGCCAACCAGGGCCACACCGGCAAGAAGTGATTTTCAATCAAAAACTGGGCCACAGACGGTCCGTCCTAAAACCGACACCAACAAGCAAACCCGCCGCAATTTAGATGGCCCGATTGTAACGAATCGGGCCTCAGGGCCGAAAGGGCCTTAATTCGCAGAATGAGACTGGTTTTTGGTCTTGGCGGGCCCAGCGAATAACGGCACCTGCGGCGGATTAGGCGCAAATGGCGATCGTACGCGTAACAGCAGGCGAATGGCTCGTAATAGATGGTGAGTTATGGGTGTTCTGCGGAATCGTTGTTCGCCGACATCAGGAGTTCTTCATGCGTCACAAGTTCCGAGCGTGCGGCCTGCTAATCGCAATCGTGGTAGCGAGCGCTGCGCACGTTGCGATGGGACAGCCCGAGGAGAACCCTGGCAAAACGGCATTTAAGATCGATCCGCTTACGGCGCTCCAGTCGCCGCTTTTGGCGACGGATGACACCGCGACATCAGCCACGGAATTCGACCTGTTACAGCATGCCCGTCGCAATAAAATGGACCATTGGTCGATGGCGCAGGCCGCGTTGGTCATTTCTGGCGTGGAAGACAAAGAGGCACAAAAACCCTATCTGGCGAAGCTCACGGAGATTGCGGCCGGATGTAAAGAAGTGACCGCCGACGCCCATACGCCGCTGGCCAAGGCCAAAGCGCTGGGAAAGTTCCTGATTAAGAATCCACTGAGCGCCGGTTATGTCTCGATGTGTTATAAGATGCCGGTCGTGCTAGACAGTGGACACTACAATTGCGTGTCCTCCGCAGTTTTGTACAGCATCATGGCGGAGAAATGCGATCTCGATGTGAGGGCAATCACGATGTCGAATCATGTCTTTTTGCGAGCGCTCGACTTCGATATCGAACCCACGAATGGGCATGCTTACTCCATCGCCGACCGCGACGACCGACTTCTCTCTGAACAAGCAAGAGACGGTGCAAAAACAAGTGCGGCCTACAAGACATTTCCGTACCGCGAAACGGGCCGTTTGGGGTTGCTTTCGACGATGTATCAAGACGCGGCGAGCGGTTTCCGTAAGAATCATCAGTACGAAGCAGCCGTAAGCACGTATCTGAAGGCGGCTTGCTTCGATCCCAAAGACCCCTCTACGCTGCAGAATCTTCGTTCGACGCTGAAGACTTGGTCCAAAGACAGCAAGCGAAATCATCAAGATGTGAAGGCAAGCAAGATCGATGCGTTTGCTAAAGACTTGCTGCGAGATTCGTCGGTCTTGAATAAGACGAGAGCCTTATAAGAACGTCGTCGTGCGTGAATCGTTGCTGAAATTCACGGCCGCTTGTATTCTGAGGCGGATACGCGGTTTGCACTTTAACGTGCCAGGAGGACAGGCGGATGGATTGGCAACGTTCTCTACTTCTCTCCATATATATTGTCGCTGCGGTGCCGTTCTGCGCGGGGTGCCAGCGCGGGGCGGGTGGCGATGAGAAGGGTGTCGTCCTGCTGCGCTATAATCCCGGCAGCGAAAGCACTGAACAACGCGAGAAGGGCTTTTTGGACACGCTCGCAAAAGAATTTCCCAAAGTAAAGGTACTTTCGTCGGATCAGTACGCGGGGACGACGCCCGAGTCGGCGCTGGATAAGGCGACCGATGTTTTGACGAAATATCGAGACCAGGTTAGCGGGATGTTCGCGGTGTGCGAGCCGAATGCCAATGGACTGGTGCGAGCATTGGAAATTTCGGGGCTCGCCGGACGCGTGAAGTGCGTCGTGTTTGATCCGAGCCCGGATCTTATTGAAGGGCTCACGCAAGGCAAAGTGAACGGTATCGTGCTGCAAGACCCGGTGACGATGGGATACTTGGGCGTGAAAACGATGATCGCGCACCTGGACGGCAAGGAAGTAGAAAAGCGGATCGTGACCGGCGAGTATGTTGCGACGCCCGACAATATGAAAGAAGCGAAGATCAAGGAATTGCTCGAACCGGCTCAGTTTCAGGAGGAAGCGGCGCCTGCGAATCCGAAATATCGAATTGCCGTGATTCCCAAGGGGACGACGCACGAGTATTGGAAATCGGTTCATGCGGGGGCAACGAAGGCGGCCAAGGAGGTGGGCAATGTAGAAATTCTTTGGAAGGGGCCGTTGCAGGAGAATGACACCGAAGGGCAGATTAATGTGATGCAGGATTTCATCACCAAGAAAGTTGATGGGATCGTGCTTGCACCGCTCGACTCGCAGGCGATCGTCCAATCGGTGAAGGACGCGAAGCAGCAGAAGATTCCGACCGTCATTTTCGACAGCGCATTGGCGGACGAAAGTATTATCGTCAGCTTCGTGGCGACGGATAACTATCGAGGCGGCGCGTTGGCCGCGCGGAGGCTGGCGGAAGTGCTAGAGCCGGCGGCGAAGAAGTAAATAGGTGGATTACGGCGAAGTTGAACTTGCGAGAATTTCGCTGCATGAATTGGCGAGGCCGGATTCTTGCGAATCCAGGTACGAAATTCCTGTGATGCATTTTTCTTCATCATCGGCACCGCTATTGCGGATGGAGAACGTCTCGAAGCAGTTTGGGGCCACGCGGGCCTTAGCGAACGTTTCTTTAGAGTTGCGCGCCGGGGAGACGCTTGCGCTGGTCGGCGAAAATGGGGCTGGCAAGAGCACGCTGATGAAAGTGCTCAGCGGCGCCGTAACGCCGGACGATGGCCGGATGACGCTCAACGGCGTCAGCTTTCAGCCGCGCGGGCCCCAGGCGGCGCGGCGGGCCGGCGTCGCGATGATTTATCAAGAACTGACGCTGGCGAACGATTTGACCGTTTGCGAGAACGCGATGCTCGGGCAGGAACGCTCGAGCTGGGGTGTGGTTGGTCTCCGTGCTCAGCGGCAACTCGTGCACGAAGTGCTTGCGCGACTTGGGCACGGAGAGTTGCCGCTCGACAAGCGGGCTGGCGAACTGTCTGTCGGGCAAATGCAGATCGTCGAGATTGCCCGGGCGCTCGTGAATCGAGCGAAGATCATCATTTTCGACGAGCCGACGAGTTCGCTCGCACATGCCGATGTGGAACGGTTGTTCGAAACGATTGCTCGCTTAAGGCAGCAGGGATTAGGAGTCATCTACATAAGCCACTTCTTGGAAGAAGTTCGCCGCGCGTGTGATCGATATACGGTGCTGCGTGATGGCACCTCGGTGGATAGCGGGATACTTGCGGAAACAACGGAGCAGCAGCTGATCAACCGGATGGCGGGGCGCTCGCTGGATGAGTTGTATCCGCAAGTTCCGCACACCCCGGGTGAAGCGTTGTTGCGAGTGAACGATCTTACAAGTCGGACAAAGCCGCGCGACGTGTCGTTCGAACTGCGTCGTGGCGAAATCCTGGGCCTTACCGGCTTGGTCGGTGCTGGGCGGACAGAATTGTTGCGCGCGATGTTTGGATTGGATCCAGTGTGCCGCGGTGACGTGCGAGTGGGGACAACCGTTCCTAAGCGAACTCCAGCGGCGATGCTGCGAGCGGGGGTCGCGCTCGTTTCGGAAGATCGCAAAGGAGAGGGGCTCGCGCAGAATCGATCCATTGCAGACAACATCACGTACGGGCGATTCGAACCGTACAGCAGATGGGGCTGGTTGAATCTAACGAAGCGGCGGGCTGCGGTAGCTAGTTGGGCGGAACGCATGCAGATCAAAGCGAAATCGGTGGAGGTTGCAGTCGAATCGCTGTCGGGGGGCAATCAGCAGAAAGTGGCGCTGGCGCGCGTGCTGCATCAAGGTGGAGAGGTTTTGTTGCTGGATGAGCCGACACGCGGGATTGATGTGGGGACGAAGGCGGTTATTTATCAGATCGTGGGGGAACTCGCGGCCGCTGATAAGGCGGTTCTTTTTGTGAGTTCGTACTTCGACGAACTGTTGCGAGTTTGCGATCGCATTGGTGTGATATCGCGCGGGCGGTTGGTGGAGATTCGGCCTGCAGCGGAGTGGACAAAGGAATCGTTGCTGACATGTGCGATGGGTGCGAATTAGAGCATGATTACCCGCAATAACCGATTCTGGAATTTGTTGGCGAGCCAATTTGGTTCTTTGTTCGCGCTCGTGCTGGTGTTCGGATTCTTCGCGGTGTGCGACTCGTGGCAGGCGGGGGGCGGTCGGTTTCTATCGCTGCGAAATTTGCAGACGATGTCGATCGCGTCGGCGACGGTGGCCGTAGCTGCGCTGGGGGCGACTGCCATTATCGTGGCCGGTGGGATCGACCTCTCGGTCGGCACCGCAATTTCATTGTGCGCGACCGTGATGGCGTGGGTATTGAAGCACGATGGGGCGATCGAATGGGCGCTCGCGAGTTGCGTGCTGGCAGGCTGCCTGGTCGGGTTTGTGAACGGGCTATTGATCAGCGCGCTAAAAGTTGCGCCGTTTGTGATCACGCTCGGGACGATGACGATTTGTTTGGGAGTTGCCAAACTTGTGGCCGATGAAACAACGGTGCGACCAGCCTTGAGTTCCGTGCCGGACTGGATGGATGGATTGGCGACGCCGACGCCGGAACCTAGCTGGCTGCTAGTAGCGCCGGGC
>DATBAY010000102.1:0-4715 GCA_036271295.1 Lacipirellulaceae bacterium
TTTGATTTACGGTGTTGGGCAGAGCGCCGGCCACACCTCGAAATCGCCGCCGGTCTTAAAGATGATGTCGCCCGCATCGAGGTTGGTCAGCGTAAAGTCACCGAGCACGGTTTCATCGCCTTGCATCGTCGCCGTGATCGCGTAAGAACCGGGCACGCTGTTCGCGGTTGCGGTTACCCCCGCCAGTCCAGCGGAGTCAGTGCTGGCCGTTACCGTTATCCCACTGGCCGAGCCATTGGACAGCGTTGCCGATGGACCGGTCAGCGGCGCCGAGAAGTTGATGTTCGCGCCAGATACCGGAGTGCCGCCCGCATCGGTAATCTTGATCTGCAATAGACATTCGAAGGCAGTCGCCACATTGGCCACCTGATTTTCGCCACTGGTCTCGACCACGTTCGGCAACGGCTGGTTTGTGTTGGTCAACAGGAAATCCACGTCGGTCAACAAACCGTCACTGCTCGCGGCGACGAGATAGGAGCCGGCATTCGCATTGGCCATCGCATCGATGGTAGCGAAGCCGTCCGCATCGGTAACAACCATCGTGGATGTGCCGTTAGGCGGGAACGTTGCGGAAGGACCGCTGACCGGCGCGGTAAACGCCACTTGCAGCCCTGCTTTCGCGTTGCCGAAAATGTCGGTGAGTCTGACCGACAACGGCGTGTCGAATGCCGTCAACACCGTCGCGCGCTGCGGCGTTCCGCTGAAAGGTGTAGCGATGGCGACGGCGCCTGCGTCATTCGTCAACGCAAACGCTGCGCTGGTCGCACCACCCGGGACGCTTGCGGTCACAACATAGCTTCCCGCAACGGAGTTCGCCCGCGCGGTAACGCTGGCGTGTCCATTGATGTCGGTAAACGCGATCAGCCCGTCCGGGAACGTAGCCGTTGCACCGGCCAATGGCGCCTGGAAGTTGACCGGCGTGCCGGCGACCGCATGTCCGCTGCCGTCGGTGACAGTAACGCCGAGCGGATCGCCGAAGAGCATCGTCACGGTTGCCGATTGTGGCGTTCCCACTGCGTTGCCTACATTAGTACCGGCCGGTGCAACGTTAGTCAGCGTGAACGAGGCTGCTGGCAAACTTCCGACGGTTGCAGTCACCGTGTAGTCGCCGGGGACGCCGTTGGCGAGGCCTGTGACTTGCGCCAAACCGTTGGCGTCTGTCACGACGGTGCTTGCCGACAGCGTCGTGCTCGCTCCTGACGTCGGTGCGGCGAAGGCGACGGTGACTCCGGGTACACCGTCTCCTTCCGAGTCGAATACTTCGACCGTCAGCGGCGAGCCGAAACCTGTGTTGATGATGGCCGATTGCGGTGTGCCACTGGCCGGGCCGATAGATGCTGCCGGCGCGTTGATCGGGCCGCCGTGGAGCGTGACGTTGCTGAAGGATACGGACGACAAAAGATTCGCGGTCAGCAAGTTCTGCGGATTGGAAAAGAGCTTTACGCCAATGTTGCCACTCGCCGTCGCACCAGTTTCGTACACGAGCGTGAGTTTGTAGCTCGTCCCGCTGAGTAGTGAAAGCTCCAGCAGTGTCGCGTTGCGTGTGGAAGCGAGTTCCGTGGTCCCGCGCGTCAGTGCGATGCCCGCCTGCGCGCTGCTCAGCAGGCCGACGTTCAACGGCGTGTTCGCGTCCACCGTCGCGTTGAGAACGTAACGTTTGGTGGGTGCATACGCCGTGGTGAGGTCTTGGCTGAAATAGCCGGAGTTGTCGACAATGCCGACCCCGCTCACGCCCGCCAGCCCGCTGATCGTCGCGCTGCCGCTGTTGATGCTAAGCACGGGCGGCGCGAGCAAGGCGAGAATACCTTGATACGTGCCGCTCCACGGGCCGCTCCCGATCAAGCTGAAGCCCGAGCCGCCGAGGACGCCGCCCCCAACCTGCCCGATGTTTCCGGCGTTGGAGAAGTCGCCGTTCGGAACGGGGATCTCCGCCGCCGCGGCGTGTACCGCAAAAAAGGCGGCAGTGAGCGCGAGCGTCGCAAGAGCGAACGAGCGTCGCTGAGGCCGACGTGTGAATTGGTTGACACTGGATTGAGTTCTTGTTGCGGAAAACATGATTGGTCCTCTGGTAGATACGAGCCCCTCGAAACAATTTTTTTGTTCTGCGATCGACAACGTGAAAAATGTGATTTCGATACTTTGCGCAAATGTGTACTTCGTCCACTACCAACTCTTACAGGGGACACGTTGCATGCAACATCGCGTGTATTTGCAATCCTGATTAAAATCAGCTCACTGCCGACGATGCGTCAGCCGGCAGCCGAACTCTTCCTGAGCAATGTTTGCCGTCGCCCGTTGTGGATAACCCTCAACGCATTAACGTGCGACAAAATCTCGGCGGAGGCGCAAGCAAAAGCGTGTGTTATCGGTCGTGATGAACGCCAACTGCGTCAGTGCAAGTCTCGTACTCGCGGCGTCCAGCGCAGAGGCGGCCACGAAGAGAGCGAGGCGTCAGAACTCCGCCGCGCAGGAGTTTGTGCCACCCATTGCTGGGCGAACCAACGCGGGCCAGTTACCAACCCTTGAGCCGCGCAATGAAAGCCTGATTGCTTGGCTTACTTGTGAAATTTTCGTCACCCATCGTTCATGCTGTTTTAGCGAAACTCGCGCGCCACACACGCATGGAGCGCGAACATGGTCCCGCAACGGAATGGCGACGACGACACCGCGCAATCGGTACTGCTGGTGGCAGAGGATGACCTCATGCAGCGGCACGCGCTGGCGACGATGCTGCGACTGGCAAGCTTCCACGTATACGAGGCGGCGAACGCCGAGGAGGCGCTGAGGCTTTGGCATTCTCCTCTTAAATTTGATGCGCTCATTACCGATGTAGAAATGCCGGGGGAGATGGATGGGCTTCAGTTGGTGGATATAATCCGGTCAAGTGATCAGCAAATCCTCCTGGTCGTCGTTTCGGGATTGGATTTGGCTCGGCAGATGCGAGTTCGTTCGCAGGCTTTCTTCCGCAAGCCGATTGAAACCGATCAGTTGATAGATTTTCTGCAAAGAAATTTGGGGCGTAAAAAAGATAATGGCGGCTAGTTCATTAGGCACTGAACCGTCAATTTTCCTTGTCGAGGGCGAGGTGCTCGCTCGCGCCGCCATTGCCAGTTATCTCCGCGAGTGCGGACATCGGGTCATCGAAGCATCCTCTGAGAGGGAAGCGCGCGACTTCGTTTCCTCAACGGATCTCAATATCGACATTGCCATTTGCGCCGTGCCGGAAGCGCAATCGGCCAGCGGTTTTGAGCTAGCCCGTTGGATTCGATCGGAGAAGCCGAACATCCGCGTACTGTTGGCGGCGACGGTCGAGAAGACGGCGAAGCTTGCCGCCGATATTTGCGAGGAGGGACCGCATTTACGTCGTCCCTATGAGCCGCAGGCACTACTTGACTGGATTAAGCGTCTTCGCGCTTAGCGTGACGGTCCGCCGTGAAGATCGCCATGAATTACTTAGTACGGCCGTACAGTTAACGCGCGACCGATACTCGCCCGTCACGAATTAGTTAGGTTGAAAGCTACAAGCCCTCCACCGCACCAAGTTAATTGAGTCGACTCGTTGCATAGTAAGCGCACGCTTATTTTCGAGACGACATTGATCGGAAATGAACCTGACCCTTTTTCTCAGACCCTTTTTCTCGGATGTGCGCCATCTAACCGCGCCCCGCCTTGCTGCCGATCACATAGCCGGATTGAATCGATCCTAACGTGATCACGGTTAGTAGATATGAGACGATTCCCTGGATGCACCGCGCATCGAGGCCGGCATCGCGCAGCGTGGCGGCGTATTGCCTAGTGTGGCGCACGTCCACGATCAGCACACGTCCACCGGACTTGAGCACCCGCGCGATTTCGCGCACTGCGGTTTGCCGCTCGCCGGCGTTGTAGATGTTGTGCAACGCCATGCTCGAGAGCACGACGTGGAAGCTCGCGTCGTCGAAAGGCAACTTGCGTGCGTCACCCGTGCGCACTTCTACCTTCTCGGCCACACCTTCTATCATCGCGTTGCTGAGTGTCCCCTCAGCATTGTTGCCGCTGAGATCTTCTTGCTGCCATTTGTCGATCCCGACCGCGCGGCCGCTGGAGAGCCGCTTGGCGGCGCCGATCAGAAACAAGCCGAGACCGCAGCCCACATCCAGCACGTGCTCGTCACCGCGCCAGGCGATCTTGTCGAGATATTTTTCGCGCTCGCGCACCTTTCCGATCTTGCTGTCGTACAGCATCCACAAGCCCATCGCGCCGCAACTCAGACCGGCCACCATCAATGGCCGCGTGAATGCGGCGATGAGATCCTGCCCTGACCACACGCCGAGCAATCGCGTGATCAGCGAGGTCACTCCCAGTGCCCCAACAATGAGTAGATTGCGTACCGCCAGCGGCGCGTCGATGCCGTAGTTGGCGGCGCGATTGCTTTTCATTTAGCGTCTCTCCGTTGCGTAGGCTCACCCTGATGACGGTTCCTTTCGGATGCGTGGCGTTCCACTGCTCGGCTGATTATCGGTCCATGCTGGAAGGATAATCGACCGCGCCTCACCGGTCGCGACGGCGGTTGCTAGAATCTCGGTCACCCTAGGAGCCGATCATGCGAACTTCCAACAGAATCACAGTGGGCGCCTTGACGCTGGTACTTTCAATGGTAACGGTCACGCGCGCAGACGATGCTTCGCCTGATGATCTGAACACGAAGCTCCTTGGACTGGTCGGTTCCGATGCGC
>DATBAY010000103.1:0-5740 GCA_036271295.1 Lacipirellulaceae bacterium
ATGGGCCTGGCCGGAGCTGAAGTTAGTGAACGACATCTTGTAGCCGCCGCCGACGCGGGCGTCCATGCTGTGGACTTTTCCGGTGAAGCCCTTTGGCGGTAGCCATTTGACCATGGCTTCGGGGTCGAGGAACGCACGGTAAACGCGTTCGGGCGGGGCTTTTAGAACGCGGTGCAAGCGAACGGAGCCTGTGGGTTGAGACATGGCTGCTTCTCCTTGATTTTCGGGCAATTGAGTACGCAGGTGTGTGCTTTCGTAATGTAGTCGAGCGGCGAAACACGAAATCGACACATCGCTGAAGAATTCTCAGCGGCCGCAGGCGTAGCAAATTCGGTAACGAAGTCACCCCTTCCTAGTCCTCCCCGTCGAGGGGAGGGAGCCGGAGAAGGTGACTTTGTGCTTAGGGGCTCTAACAAAACCGATTTTAAGGCACCCTCACCCCGGCCCTCTCCGTCGGGGAGCGGGGGTTTTGTTAGAGCCCCTTCGTGACGAAACACGCACGGAGGGATTGGAGTTTCCGCCGATGTCTCAAGCTTCCATCGGGCCTGGGACGCCGCCGGTGAATTTTTCGTCGTCGGCGGCGTGACCGGTGAGGACTTGGGCCTGGTAGCCGCCCTTGGATTGGAAGTAGGCGATCAGGATCAGGTAGCAGACACACATCGTTGCCGGCAAGACGGCGATTTTTGAGAGGGCACTTTGCTTCGTGACACCTTCAATCGAGGCGAGCTGTTCGCGCTGTTCAGGCGTGAGATTGGCAGAAGCGATTTTTGCTTTGTCGATAAACTGATAGTTGAAAAACTGCCCATCTGTTTTCTCGGCGGCGATTTCTTTGTGGACCTCCGGCGCGGCAACGGCGACGGCGCGGTTGTATGTCATATCTTGCAGTGTGCCGATGGCAGGTCCGCCGATGGTTCCGACAGCGATCATGCCGACGCCACCCATTGCATTGAGCAATAGCGCGCCGCCGCGCGGGTATTGTTCCGAAACGGTGCCGAGAGTTGTCGGCCAGAAAAAGGATTTGGCACAGCCGTAGAGCGTGGCGGCGGCGAGGAGCATCACGACGCTCGTGCCGGAATGACCGAGCCAATAAAGGCCAACTGCGGCAGTTGCGGCACACGCGGCGAGCAGGCCGAGCGGCGAGATTTTGTGTACGATCGGTCCGGCGCAAAACCGCAGTACGAACATAATGCTGGCGGTGTAGATAAAGAACCAGGTGCCGGCATTTTGGCTTTTGAGAACGGTGCCGATGATGTCCTGAATCCAGTTGTCCGTGCCGAGCTCGGTCGTGGCGAGCAGGAACATCACGAGCAACAGGAAGACGAACATCGGTCGGCCGAAGGAGCGAACGTAGATGCCGAACAGGATGGCGGGCACGAGCGAGAAGGCGAGTGCCCAGCTGACGGGAATCGCGGGGATGCTGAGCACGGTCAAGATTTGACTGATTCCCATGATCAAGAGGAACGAGACGATGTAAGCGCCACCCCAGCCGAGCTCGGCGAGCATCTCGCGGTACGAAACGCCGGCCTCGACGCGTTCCTGCACGGGGAACCGCTGACCGAAGAGGAGAAATCCGTAGAGCAAAATCGGAAGCATCAGCACGGTCATCTTCCATTGCCAAAGGAGCAAGCTGGCCGGCAGCACGCCATGCTTATCGAGGGCTTCCATTCCCAAGGCCAACAAGCTGCCGAGCACTAGCCCGCCCGGCCAGCCCGCGTGCAGGATATTGAGCCAGTGCGTTTTATTGTCTTTATAGACGGTGGCCACGACGGGATTGATGACGGCTTCGACCGTGCCGTTGGCGATTGCATAGATGAATGTGGCCAGGTACAGCATCTTAAAATCTTTGGACAAGATCGTCAGAATCGCGGAGACCAGGTGGCAGATGAAGGCGAAGGTGATCGTGACACCGTAGCCGATGCGGTCGACGATCAGGCTGAAGAGGATGATCGAGATGGCGAAAGGGAACAGGCCGACGCCGCCGAGGATGCCTTTTTGTTCCTCGGTGAGCTGGAATTGGACGCCAATTTCGTTGAGTACGCCGCCGCGGACGGCGAAGCCGAAGGCGGTCGCGATCATGGCCATGAAACAACCAAGGAACAACCGCCGAGCCGCCTGATTTTGGTCCGCCATATCGTCTCGCTGCCTGTGGAGTGGAAAGAGGTTCGTCCGGCAAGCCGAGCCGGATGGAATCCGCCCGTACGATGCGCCGTTCGGCCAGACGGCGCCAACGAAGCCAACCACGATCGCCAAAGAGAAACGACTCGGCACGCAAATTTGCACGCCGTAATGCGCTTTTTATCATTCAACCCAGGCTAAGTGTTGGCTAAATTAACATGAGCGAAAGCAGATAGCAACTGCAAGGGCGGGAAGACGGGTTCGTGCAATAGCGCAGAGGCGCAAAGAATCAAATCACCAAGATGACACGACGGACACGACGAACAAGACACATTTGACAGGATTTACAGGAATGGCAGGATTGGAATAGGAATAGACAGGCGGGGTTACCATCGTTCAATCCAGTTGATCCTGTTAATCCTGTCTGAATACGTCGTGCTCGTCGTGTCGTCGTGGTTGAGTCCTTTGCGCCTTCGCGCCTTTGCGCGAGATAATTAGACCGAACGAAGAAAGGTTGGAAATGGCTGTGAAGTCGCCGGTGCGGGTTGCGATGGTGGGGCTGGGGTTCGGGGCGGAGTTCATTCCGATTTATCAGCGGCATCCGCAGGCTGAGGTCGTGGCCGTTTGTCGTCGCAATGAGCCGGAGATGAACAAGGTGGCGGACGCGTTTAAGATCGCGAAACGTTATACCGACTACGGACAGCTATTGGCGGACCCGGATATCGACTTTGTCCATATTAATAGTCCGATTCCGGACCACGCGTGGATGAGCATGGAAGCGCTGCGGGCCGGCAAGCACGTGATGTGCACCGTGCCGATGGCGACGACCGTGGCTGACTGCGAGAAGATTTGCAAGCTGGTCGAAGACACCGGGCTCAAGTACATGATGGCGGAGACTGTGGTTTATAGCCGCGAGTTTTTGTTCATCAAGCAGATGTACGAGAAGGGCGATTTTGGGAAGATTCAGTATTTGCAGGCGTCGCATCCGCAGGACATGGACGGCTGGCCGGCGTATTGGGAGAAGATGATTCCGATGCACTACGCCACGCACGTCGTGAGTCCCGTGCTGGGGCTGATGAATGGGTTGGCGGAGTACGTGTCGTGCTTTGGGTCGGGCACGGTGCGCGAGGATATTGAGACAAAATCGGGCAACAGATTTGCGGTGGAGTCGTGCCACATCAAGATCGCGGATAGCGACGTGGCGGCGCACATCTGGCGGTTTTTGTATGATACGGCGCGGCAGTATCGCGAGAGTTTTGACGTGTACGGCTCGAAGAAGTCTTTTGAATGGACGCTGGTTGAGGGTGAGTCGCACATTCTGCATACGGCCAAGCGGCCGGAACCGGAGATTGCGGAACCAGTGGAAGTGCCGGACTTCGCGCACTTGCTGCCGAAAGAGATTCAACAGTTTACGCGGTCGATCGTGGATGCCGACCATCTGTCGTTCGTCCAGGGGGGCGGGCACGGGGGATCGCATCCGCATTTAGTGAATGAGTTCATTAGTGCGCTGGTGAATGATCGCGATCCTTGGCCGAACGCGACGACGAGCGCGAATTGGACGTGCGTCGGTATTTTGGCGCACGAATCGGCGCAGGCGGGCGGCGAGATCACGCGGCTGCCGGCGTTCACGATGAAGAAAAAATAAGGCGAATTTCCCTCCTAGAATATCTCACGCAAAGGCGCGGAGGCGCAAAGGATTTGTTTTCACCACGAAGGCAATAAGACCACGAAGCGATCCACAAGGGATGAAAGTATTTTGAAATTCTTTGCGTCCTTTGTGTCTTCGTGGTGAGATTTCTTTGCGCCTTGGCGGCATTGCGTGAGATCCTTCCTCTTTTGATTGGTGAAGAAGTATGAATCGCTTGTTGCGTGCGGTTGGTTGTGTTGTTTTGCTAGCCGCGGTTGCGGCAAATTCTCGCGGCGCTGAAAAGCCGCCCGCTCATGCAAAGGCAGGCGTGAAGCACACACTGCATTCGTTTAAGAAGGTGCAGCTGACGGACAAGTTTTATTCGGAAGGGGCCAGCTTCGGCGATTTCAATCACGACGGCGTGATGGATATCGTTTCTGGACCGTATTGGTATGCGGGCCCAAATTACACGGAGCGGCACGAATATTACCCGGCGAAGCCGTTCGATATCGCAGGATACTCGGACGACTTTTTCACATTCACGTACGACGTGAACGGCGATGGGTGGACAGATATCGTCGTGATTGGGTTTCCCGGCGCGGAAGCTTCGTGGTTTGAAAACCCCAAGGGCAAGGACGGCAATTGGGACAAGCACCTCATCATGAAGACGGTCGATGATGAGTCGCCGACGTTCGCGGATATCACGGGCGACGGTAAGCCGGAGATTGTGTGTGCGAGCGATGGGCAATTCGGCTATGCCGAGATTCCGAAGGACGATCCGACGCAGCCATGGAAGTTTCACCCAATTACGCCGAAGCGCGGTTATCAGCGATTTACGCACGGCATGGGCATCGGCGACGTGAATGGAGATAACCGGCTCGATTTTTTAGAGAAAGACGGGTGGTGGGAGCAGCCGGCGAAAGACTCTAAGGATGAGTTCTGGAAATTCCATGCGGTGAAATTCAGCGACGGCGGCGGCTCACAGATGTTCGCGTTTGATGTGAACGGCGACGGTCGGAATGACGTCGTCGCGAGCAAAGCGGCTCACGGATACGGGCTTTCGTGGTTTGAAAATCTTGGCAAGGACGACAAGGGCGAGATCCAGTTCAAAGAACACAAGATCATGGGCGAGAAGCCGGAGGAGAATGATTACGGCGTCGCGTTTTCACAGCTGCACGCGGTGGGAATTGCCGACATGGACCATGATGGGATTCCGGACATCATCACCGGTAAACGGTATTGGGCGCATGGCGGCCACGATCCAGGAGCACATGATCCGGCGGTATTGTATTGGTTTAAAACCGTGCGCGATGGGAAGGATGTGCATTTCATACCGTATCAAATCGACGGGAACTCGGGCGTCGGCACGCAGGTTACGGTGGGCGACGTCAATGGCGACAAATGGGATGACATCGTCGTCGGCAATAAGAAGGGGACGTTTGTTTTCACACACGAAGTGGAGCAGGTTGATCGCCGGAAATGGGAAGGTGCGCAGCCATTGCCGCGCGGCGCTTCAAAGCCTGCGCCGGAACCGCAGCCGGCCCCCGCTGCTGCAAAGCCGGATAGTGCGAAAGCGGACGAAGGTTTCCCCGCTACCGCAGACGATGGGCGAGTGCTGAACCTCGATTTTGAAAAAGGCGATCTCTCGGATTGGACGGCGACGGGGACGGCGTTCGAAGGACAGCCGATCAAAGGAGACACGGTTCACCCGCGGCGGGCGGATATGGTGAGCGGGCACCAGGGTAAGTATTGGGTGGGGACGTTCGAGCGAAATGGCGATGGTCCGCAGGGGACGCTCACGTCGGTGCCGTTTAAGGTGACGCATCCGTACGCGAGTTTTCTGATCGGCGGCGGGGCGGGAGATGCGCTTCGCGTCGAGATCGTACGAGCAGATAAGGATGAGGTCGTATTCAAGGCGAGCGGCCGGGCCACGGAGCAGATGCAGCCGGCGGTCGCCGATCTAAGCAAGGTGATGGGGCAGCGTATTTTTTTGCGCGT
>DATBAY010000104.1:0-4055 GCA_036271295.1 Lacipirellulaceae bacterium
ATCGTGTATTTCTTGGTTTTCGCGTCGT
This sequence comes from Lacipirellulaceae bacterium, assembly GCA_036271295.1. Classification (GTDB taxonomy): domain Bacteria; phylum Planctomycetota; class Planctomycetia; order Pirellulales; family Lacipirellulaceae; genus JABDGM01. The sequence continues at coordinate 29 of DATBAY010000104.1, forward strand.
AGAGTTCGGTGGCGGCGACGTCCATCGCGATCCAGACTTGCTTGCCAGCTTTGTAGCCCGCCTTCTCGGTCGCTTCGAGAATGAGATCGATCGCCGCGGCGTTGTTGGGCAAGTCGGGAGCGAAGCCACCTTCGTCGCCGACGGCCGTGTTCAGCTTGTTGGCTTTCAGAACGCTCTTTAGGTGGTGGAAGATTTCGCAGCCGCAGCGGAGGGCGTCGCTGAACTTCTCGAAGCCGAGCGGCATGACCATGAACTCTTGAACGTCGACGGAGTTATCCGCATGCTGGCCGCCGTTGACGATGTTCATCATCGGTGCCGGAAGCAGCCGGGCATTCGAACCGCCGACGTACTTGTAGAGCGGCAGTTCGCACTAGCGGGCGGCTGCGTGGGCCGTGGCGAGCGACACGCCGAGAATCGCGTTGGCGCCGAGATTCTTTTTGTTCGGTGTGCCGTCGATCTCGAGCATCCGCTGGTCGACCGCGATTTGGTCGAGCGCTTCCATGCCGATGAGCTCGCTGGCGAGCGTTTCGTTGATGTTCGTGATCGCCTTCGCGACGCTCTTGCCCAGGTAGAGCGATTTGTCGCCGTCGCGCAGTTCCCAGGCTTCATGCACGCCGGTACTGGCGCCGCTGGGCACGGCGGCGGTGCCGACCGTGTTGTCATCGAGCGTGACGTCGACTTCGACTGTGGGGTTGCCGCGGCTATCGAGAATTTGGCGGCCGTGAATATCGACGATCATGCTCATGGCGAAACTGCACCTTTCCAATAACAGAAATCATATTCGGTGTTCAATGAACCCGTCATTTTAGGGTTCTGGTGGCGGTTGTCGAGCGGCCACATTTTCCTTGATCGGTCAGATCTGTAGCAGGCACGCCGGGCACCCTCTGGGTGGTGCCGTCGCCAGCTCTCGAGTTTCGTGGGGTGTTAACGCAACTACGGCACACGGAGTGTGCCTGCTACACTCGCAACCGTTACCGTCGACTGGCTGAAATTGCGAATTCTGCGTAAAGTGGAGGCTGGCGGATCATCGCGGCGAAGGAATCACTGAAACGCGAGGGTGGGATGAAGGGTTACGAAACTCGGCGCTGGTGGTGGCTGGGAATTGCATTGGTTGCGCTCGCGCAGCCGGCGGCCGGCATCACGATTCAGATTGATTACACGTACGATTCGTCCAATTTCTTTGGCGCGGGTAATCCGCAAGGCGCGGCGGCAGGTGTTCAGGCCAAAGCAGCCCTGCAAGCTGCTGCCAGTTATTACAGCAGCATTCTCACGGATAGCTTCTCGGCGATCACGGTGCCCGCACCGCTCCACAGTTCAGTTTCTAATGGCGTGGTGACATGGAGTTGGCAGGAGTCGTTCGATAACCCCGCGACGGGCGCGACGGTTACCGTGGATAACCCACCGGTGGCCGCCAATCAGTACATCATTTACGCGGGCGCCATGAATTTGTCGGGATCCACGTTGGGAATCGGCGCGGCAGGTGGTTTCCAATGGGCAAGCAACATTACGGGAAATAATCAGTTCTCGAATTCTGACATCAACACGATCAATGCGACGACCGCGAGTTTTTCCAGTGCCGTGGAAACACGCGGTCAATCGAGTGGTTTCTCACGGTGGGGCGGCGCGATCAGTTTCGACACCGTTGGCACCTCATGGGACTTCGATTACACGTCGCCCCCTATTGCCGGGCAAAATGACTTTTACTCGGTTGCGCTGCATGAACTCGCCCATTCGATCGGCTTCGGTGAAAGCGGGACGGGCAGCACCACTGCGTGGGAATCAGTTGTGAGCGGTTCCAACTTCGTTGGTTCGAATGCCGAAGCGCTCCACGGCTTTACGCCGATACCGTTGTCGGCCGATTTAGCGCACTGGGCGCAGGGTACGAACAGCGTGGTGTACGGAACAAACACCAGCCAAGAGACGCTGATGGATCCTGATATCACGGTCGGCACGCGGAAAAAATTGACGGCGCTCGATGCGGCCGCGCTGAAGGACATCGGCTGGTCACTGGCCGCGCCGCCGGGACTGAACGGCGACTACAACAACAATGGCGTGGTCGACGCGGCAGACTACGTGGTGTGGCGCAAAAATTTGGGGCAAAGCGTGACACTGCCCAACGACACGACGCCGGGCACGGTGACGCAGGCCGACTACACCGTGTGGCGAAGCAATTTCGGCGCGACATCTGGCAGTGGCAGCGGGTCGCTCTTGGGCAGCGCGGTTCCGGAGCCGATATCTGCGCTGCTGGTTGCCGCAGCCGCAGGTGCGCTAGCATTCGTGCGGCGGCGGTCGTAAGCGGGCTCTTGTTCCGCTAGAATTTAGCAGCCGAGTCATGGTGTGCGCTGAACGCGCTCTGCCGGCTTGGTTACTCGACCCTCCGCCCTCGACTCTCGACCCTCCGCATGATCGCACGCGTTCAAACTTGGTGGACGATTCTCCGCATTTGTATCGAAGAGCGGCTGGTTTACCGCGGCGATTTCTGGCTGGGGACGCTAATGCGGTTTCTGCCGATTGTCACGCAGATATTTCTCTGGAGCGCCGTGTTTGCTGGGATGCGGGCCACGCAGCCGAATTCCGGTCAGCAGATTGCCGGATATAGCTACCACGATTTCGTCGCGTACTATTTGTTGACGACGATTTCCCGAGCGTTTTCGAGCATGCCTGGGTTGGCGGGCAGTATCGCGCTTCAGATTCGCAATGGGGAGATCAAGAAATACCTAGTACAGCCGGTCGATCTGATAGGGTTTTTGCTGCTGATGCGCGTGGCCCATAAGCTCGTGTACTACGGCATCGCACTTTTGCCGTTTGCGATCGTGTTTTACATGTGCCGCGGATATTTCCCGGGCTGGCCGCCGGCGGACGTGATGATGGCGTTCATCACGTCGCTCATTTTTTCGTTTCTGCTCGGCTTTTTTCTGGAAGCGACGATCGGCATGATCGGCTTCTGGTTCCTCGAAGTCAGCTCGTTGTTGTTTTTGTACATGTTGTTCAATTTCTTGTTTTCGGGACAAATGTTTCCGCTCGATATGCTGCCGAAGCCGTGGAGCACGATCGTGCAGTTGACGCCGCTGCAGTATCTGGCGTACTTCCCGTCGGCCGTGTTTTTACGAAAGGTGCAGGGGCACGACTTGTGGTTTGGCCTAAGCGTGCAAGCGGCCTGGGTGTTGTTCTTCATCGTGGTGAGCCGCGTGACGTTTTGGCGCGGTGTTAAGCGCTATAGTGGGTTTGGGGGATAAGAGGTGCCTGTCCATGATGCGACGTATTGTTAGTGAACACTCGCGACTCGTTCTACTATTTTTATTGGCTTGCGCACTCTCGTGCATCAATGCTTGCGCCGAACCGAATAAGAGAGGTTCGCGTGAGCCAGGCGCGGCGGGAGACGATCGCACTGCGAAATTGATGAAATCGGATTCGGCGGGTGACTTCCTTACGCCCGACGACCTCGACAAGTTCCGGCCAGGTCGAAGTAAGGACGATATTCTTGCCGACCTTCGGTGGCGAGCCGGCTATTTAGTGGCCGCTGAATGTAATGGAAAAAGCGTCACCGCCATCTATTACGAAGTATACGTGAATCCGGGAGCGGTTTATGCGAATCCAGAAAGCCACAAGAGCGAAGGAATTTATGCGCTGTTCGTAGACGAGAAATTTGAAAAATTTATCCGATGGTTTCATTGGGACCATGCTGGGCAAGCCAAGATTGACGACAATTGTGATTGGCTCGCGGAGGCGACGAAACGTGAGGGGCCGCAGATCGACGAGTTGAAAAAGGCGGTCGCGGACAGTAAGGCGCCGCCCGAGCATATCGATCCAGGGCTGACCGGCGCGTTCGTGAGCCTAAGAGCAGTGGGGCTCGTGCTAGGGCCGCCACCTGCCGACGAAGACCCCGAGAAGCTGCAAAAGAACGCAGCGTTGTGCGACCAATTCAACGCGGCGCGGTTAAAGATTGGAATGACTGCCGCGGAAGTGCAGGCCGTGCTCAAAGCCGAGCCGCTGGAAACGGGGAAAATTGAAGGAGGCAGCTGTTGCA
>DATBAY010000105.1:0-3493 GCA_036271295.1 Lacipirellulaceae bacterium
GACCTTCGCTTCGCGATCGTCGTCGCCCGCTGGAACGAAACCATCACCCGCAAACTGCTGGATGGCGCCGTCACCAAACTGAAAGAGGAGGGGGTCGCCGACGCCGCCATCGACGTCGCCTGGGTTCCCGGCTCCATGGAACTCCCGCTCGTCGCCCAGCGGTTTGCCGAGTCCGGTCGCTATGCCGCGGTCATTTGCCTTGGCGTCGTCATTCGCGGCGAAACCACCCACGACCAGCACATTAATCGCGCCGTGAGCACCGCCATCACGCAAATCGCCCTCAACACGAAAGTCCCCGTGTTGTTCGGCGTCCTCACCTGTGAAACAATGGATCAGGCTATCCAACGCGCCGGCGGCAACGTCGGCAACAAAGGCGCCGAATGCGCCGAAGCCGCCCTCCAAATGGCCGGCCTAATGAAAAACCTCCCCTAAGAAGCAGTTGTCAGGTATCGGGAGTCGGGGGTCAGAAGATGCTGACGCCCGACACCTGACACCCGACATCTTCCCACCATGTCCCGCCGCTCCCGAGCCCGTGAAGTCGCCCTCCAAATCCTCTTCGAGGACGACGTCAATCCGCGCGCCACAGTCGCCGAGATGAAAGAATTCGTCGGCGGCCGACTCAACCACCAGGCCGAGCTCATCGAGTTCTGCATGTCGCTCATCCTCGGCGTCCGCCGCAATCAAACCGAGCTCGACGAGCAGCTCTCCCAAATTGCCGACAACTGGAGCGTCGCCCGCATGGCCGCGACCGACCGCAACGTCATGCGCCTCGGGGCCTATGAAATCCTTTACACGGATACGCCCGACCGGGCCGCGATCAACGAAGCGGTCGAGCTCGCCAAACGCTTCGGCAGCGCTCAATCCGCCCATTTCGTGAATGGCATTCTCGACAAATTCATCCATCGAACAGATAAGGGACCCGGGTCCAATTCGTAACTTCGCCCATTATTCCGGGTTAAATGGTTAGTCTCGGCGTTATTCGGAATCTTTCGCTCAACCACGGAGTTGGTTCGATGCACTCACTGCACAAAGTAGGTGCGAAGTTCGCCATTCTCTTCCTTGCCGCTTCGCTCGCTCAAGCCGCCGAGCCGGAACGCATGACCTGGGACGTCGCCGGCACTAAGCGCGAAGCGCTGGTCTACCCGCCCACGTCGTCGCCGACTTCCCCCAAAGCCCCCCTGGTGTTCATCTTTCACGGCCACGGCGGCACTCCCCGAAACATCGCGCGGTCGATGCACGTACAAGAAATCTGGCCGGAAGCGATCGTCGTGTATCCAGCCGGTATCCCGACGATCACCAAAATCGATCCCAAAGGCGAGAAGCCCGGTTGGCAGCGTGCGCCCGGCGACAACGACAATCGCGACCTGAAGTTTTTCGATGCGATGCTCGCTTCGCTGCAGAAGAAGTTTTCCGTCGACGATCAACGCATCTACGCCGCGGGCTTTTCGAACGGCAGCCTGTTCACTTTCCTGCTCATGAGCCAACGCCCCAAGGAGATCGCTGCGTTCGCCGCTTGTGCCGGTCCGCCCTCCGGCGGCGCGACCCTCAGCACTCCCAAACCGATTTTCATCATCGCCGGCGAGAAAGACCCAATCGTTCCCATCGCCGCTCAGCATGCCAGTATCGATCTGGTCCGCCGCCTCAATGGAGCGGGAGAGGCCGCAAAAGGTGGGGTCGACGGCCTGACCGTCTACAAAACGTCCGACCACGGCGCCCCCGTTCAAACGCTAATTCATCCTGGCGGCCACCAAATCCCAGCCGAAGCGCCCAAGCTAATCGTTAAGTTCTTCCGTGAGAATGCGCTTTCGAAATAGTCAGTCCCACTGGTCGTAACCCCCCAAGAATTTGACACGATGTGCCCATTTCGGCACGCTTTATGCTTCAATTGCTCCCGTAATTCCCGCTCGAACCCGTCGAAATTGACCGGAATCATGGGACACACGCTGCCAGACTTTGTGGTTTGCGACGAATGCGGCGCGGAAGCCCGCGTCGGGTCCTGTGGCCGTGTTGAATATGATTGGCTGGAAACGTCTTCCGATGGTCAACTCGCGACCATGCCCAAGCTCCGTTGGGCCCGCTTGGTGGTCGACTGCCCACATTGCGGCGTGAAACAGCAAGATATTCGAATTGGCGGCCTCGATACGCCTATCGACGAGGGCACCGAGTCAGCGCGAAGCCAATTTGCGCCCCGTCGGCGAATTTCCCGCTCATTCCGCAAGCCTAAATAGGCCGGCAGAATTCGCGGCTTATTCCTTCGCAGATCACATTCCGCTCGGCCACTCTCGCGTGTGTGCCAGCGATTCCCCCGTCTCGAGCAAACTCTTTAGGCTCGACAGCAAGTTGGGCCAACCTCCCGAAACTCCTTCAATCAGCTTTGAATTCGGCCGCACCATCTCGTGCATTACGGTTAACTTGACCGTGTCGCCGACCGGTTCCAACTCATACGTCATCCGCGAATACCCTTCCTCGCGAAGTGCTGGTATGAATTCATTGCGCCACGATAGAACCAGCCGTCGCTCAGGCTCAACCTCGAGCACTTCACCGGCGTCGCCCACGCGACCATCCGGAATCATCAACTTCCACGGGTCCCCAACGTTCCAACCGCAGTCCTGCCACGTGGCCACCCAGTACTGCCGCGTAAACTCTGGATCACGCAGCGCCTGCCACAATTTTGCCGGCGTCGTTCGAATGTAAATGACATACACGAATTTCGACTCCGCCATTTCACGCTCCTTTCACATGCTTTTTGAGATCGCAGAGCAATTTTGCGACCGGCTTTCGCGCCCATCCTTAAAAGACCATCAAGCCGTACAGCGCAATTCTGGTTTCTCCCCACTCGTTGGCCGCTAAACCTCAATTTGAGCACTTCGCCATCCCTCCGTATATTAAGGGGATTAACAAGCTCGTTTGCCCCTGCGGATAAACATCGTGCGCCTGCTCTTAGACATCCAACTCGTCCTGCTCGCTATCATTGTCGCATTTGCCGCTCCCGAAGCGGTAGCCGATAACTACGACGTCGTCATCTACGGCGGCACTTCTAGCGGCGTGACGGCCGCGATCGAAGCCGCCCGCCTCGGCAAGTCCGTCGCCATCGTCGAGCCCAGCCAACACCTCGGCGGCATGACCACCGGCGGCCTCAGTGCCACCGACTACGGCAACAAGCTCGCCATCCGCGGCCTCGCTGATGAGTTCTACACCCGAGTCGGACAGGCCTACGGTCAGGGTAAGACCTACTATTTCGAGCCGAAAGTCGCCGAGTCCGTCATCGACCAATGGGTCGGTAGCCTGCCGAACATTCACGTCTTCACAGGCGAGCAGCTGAATCTCAGCAGCGGCGTCAGCATGACCGGCAACAAGATTAATTCGATCTCAATGGAAAACGGCCACTCGCTTTCCGGCGGCGTGTTCATCGACGCCAGCTACGAAGGCGACCTCATGGCCCATTCCGGCGTGAATTACATCGTTGGCCGCGAGTCGAGCGCTACCTATGGCG
>DATBAY010000106.1:0-12172 GCA_036271295.1 Lacipirellulaceae bacterium
TCGCGGCGATGGTCATGGTCGCCTGTGCGACCGTCGGCAAGACAGTCGTCCAATGGATGCAAGATAAATGGAACGCTCTGCATGGCACGGACATTTCCGCCAAAGGCTAATCGCCAACCTCGCAGCTCACGAATTTGAAAGAGTCGTAACTCCTTGCCAGGTGGCTCGGTCGAACTGATCCTTCGCCGCGGCCACCTGGCTTGTTTTGTTTTGAAGCGACCAGCCGGCCGCACATTTTAACACCACTCGAGTAACAGTCGATCGCACCACCGTAAGAGCTAGCATGCAGGGAAGATAACCGACCCTGACTTAAAAATTACGAATCAATCGGAGTTACGAATATGACCACGAAATTCATCAACGCGATTCGCAGATTTCACCGCGACGAGGAAGGCCTCGAAACGCTACAAGTTGTCATGATTCTCGGCTTCACCGCCATGGTCATGATCACTACTGCGACGGTGGGAGAGCAGGCTGCAACCTGGATGAACGGCAAGTGGGTCGCGCTCCAAGGCGCGAATATTACGGCCGACGCCTCAAGCACAGCCAGCCTCAAGATCAATTCAGCGTTGGGCTTCATCTCGCCCGGCGTGATTAACAGCGGCTCTTGAGCCAAAAGAATTGAACGCCTCGTAACTCCTGGCCAGGCGGCCGGTCCCACATAAAGCCCTGCTGCGACCGCCTGGCCTCGTTTTAACTTACACCAACCCAAGCTACATTAGTCACTGTGCTGCGATGGACCACGCACCAACTTTTCCCGCGAGCCCGATCAACCTGCTCTCTGCGAACATGACAACTAAAGTGCTATGGTTGATCGCCTTGCTTGCACCGTTGGTTGTCGGGCCGTTGTGGTGTTTTGGCTGGCACCAAACAATCGGATGGTTCGGCACGCTTGCCGGATTCGTCCTGCTGACAACACTCATCGCCAGTGCGATCACCGATATCAAATATCAACGCATTTACAACTGGACGACGTACTCAGCCTTCGTTTGGGCGCTCGCGATTAACGTCGCGGCCACGAGCGGCGCACGAACCGAGGACTCCACCCTGCCCTCACTAGAACCTGCGAGCACAATTGGTTCGCCGCTGCTTGGCGGCATCGGAATCGGCGAATGCCTGGCCGGCGCCGGTCTTTGTTTCCTCGTAACGCTCTTCGGCTACGACCTTTCCGGCGGCGGCGCGGGCGACGTCAAACTCGCCACCGTGATCGGCGCATTTCTGGGCCTGCATGCGGGCGTCTTCGCCGTTGGGTACAGTTACATCGTGGCCGGTATCGCGATCATCGCTTGGACGACCTGGAAGTACGGCCCGCTCGCACTCGCGAAAGCTGGCTTTCGAAAGGTGGGCCGCCTCTTCGGGCACTTTTGGCCGTTCCCGCAGACGGCTGAAGATCAAAAGATTTTGATGACGCCCGTGCCGCTTGGCCCGTACTTCGCGATTGGAACCATTCTTGTAGTTTTGGAGTTAGTGCCAACATGACGCATCGTTTCAACACACGCCGCCGCAAGCGCAAGGAAAAGCGCCGCGGCATGATGACCATTGAAGTCGCCGCTTCAATCGCCGTCATGCTTCCCGTTTGCGGCTTCCTCTTCTTTACCGGCATCAAGATTTGGGCAGCCCTATTTCAAACGATTGACGCTCTAGTTTCCTGGCCATTTTTGTAATCGTCGAATATGGAACGTCGAATCAAACACTTGCGATCGCCACGTTGTATCGATCGGCCGACTATGCGCCGGCTCGCTACGGACGAAGACGGCGCCGCGTACACCCTTTCGTATGTCATGGTCATCCCGGTGTATGCGCTGCTGATGTGCATGATTATCGAGTCGGTACTGATGATGACTGCGAAGCTCGGCACGGTGTACGCGGCATTTGCCGCGGTGCGAACCGCAACCGTTTGGTCGTCTGCGACCACTTGGGAGAAAGCACAAGAAAAAGCCCAGCATGCTGCAACGAAGGCGATGACACCGTTCTCCAGCGGCACGCATGGCGGCATCGAGAAAGCCGCCAACGCCGATGCGATCGCCTACGAGACTGCTTATCACGCGTATGCAAAAACGCCGATCGCGGACAAGTTCCTGCTCAACAAATATGGCTACGCGCAAGAGCACGTAAAAGTGGAGATCAACGGCCCACCGACCGATGCAACCGCCCCCATCACGGCCAAAGTTACGTACGAGTTTCCCTTCAACGTACCTGGCATCGCGCGGCTGTTCGGCAAGAAAGGGAACGACGGCAAGTTCTACTTTCGGCTCACTTCCGAAGCCACGCTAGACAACGAGGCTCCGCAAGACAATCAAAAGACAATTGGAATCGGCTATGGAATCCTCGAATAACTTCAAAACGAGCCAGCGATTTCAGCGTTCGTACCGCGGCACCGCGCGCAGTGGCAAAATCTCGATCGTCACGATTTTCGCAATCCTCGGCCTGATCGTGATGGCCGGCTTCATTGGCAACGCGGGGCAGGTCGTCACAACGAAAGTCTCGGCTCAGAACGCGGCTGACGCTGTCGCCTTTTCCAGCGCCCAGTGGATGGCCCGCGGCATGAATGCCGCCACGGCCACGAACCATTTGATCGGCGAAGTCACCGGCCTGTGCGTCGTCATCGAGGCTTTGGGCGGTCCTGAGTTGGACGCAGGCATGTCCCAATACACTCCGCAAAACAAAACGCTGGACGGCGTCATGGACGCGCTCTACAAGCTGGCACCCGCGCCCGCAGTTTCTCCCTATCCAACCGAAATCCTAAACGCCTTTGAAGAACCGCTTATCGATGCCCTTCACAGCGTAATGGTGCCCGACGACGAGGACGCGAAGAAAAGCAGAGTCTGGGCGACCGTTTACGACGCGAAGCTGCAACTCAAAGTGGACGTCGATACCTGGCTCGGCGTCGAAGCGTTGTCGAATCTGTTGTTTCTGATCCCGCCACCATTTGGCTATCCGACGGCCGCCGTCGCGTTCGGTGCGCATATCGTGGCCGATGTGGCGATAGTCGAAGACGGCAAAGAATGGTTCATGCTTACGGCGGTCGAAATCGTGCTTGAAAGCCAAATCGCCACGGAATTCAAAACTGTGCTGGAAGAGACACTCATTCCAGCGCTTGTTGCGAACGGCGACTTCATCGCTGGCCAGAAAGGCAGCAAATCGGGCGGTGCGCCGCCGGCCGGTGGGATCGTGAGCGCGGCCGTCAACGATGCCGTGACTCATCTGGGGAAAACCTACGCGCTGCAGGCCTTCCTCTTCCCCGAGGCGGCCCGTTTCAGCATGCCGATTGAGCGCGAGCCCGGCCCGTCGCTCCGCGAGGGCACGCCGCAAGGCCAGGATGAACCTGAGTGGGGAAAAGACACTCCGCTCACGCTCCCCGATGCGAGCGGTCAACTCTCCAATATCAAAGACAACGTCGACGGTGGCCGAAAAAAAATCGTTGCGCGAATTGCGCATCTAAATCAAAGCATTGCAACGCTCGATGGCCTGGAAGCGGACATCAACAAACTCGAGGGCCAAGATGGCGTAACGGCGGACGAGCGCAAGGATTTCGATGCTGAAAAGGCCAAAATCGACAAGGATAAAAAGGATGACAACGACGAAATCACAGAGCTGAACGGAAAGCTCGCTGATATGGACAACAAACAGAAAAGCACGGACAAGGCGATGAGCTCTTTGGGTCAGCTGGGGTCGGAATCGGGCAATTTGAGCGCCAAGAGGGCGCACCTTGCCCTCAACCCAGGGCAAATGAAAGAGTCGGAAGAACGTTACACCCAGTGGGCTCGGGCGACCTACCCCTACGTCGATTCATTTCGTGCGCCCATCCTTGCCATCTTCGCCGATCAACTGACGCGCTCCGGCGCCGCGGATCACTATGAGAAATGGACCAATCGCTACACGCTGACGAAAACGTTTCAGTTCCGCAGCGGCATGCACTTTCACGGGAGCGGTACGGAAGGCTCATGGCAGCAGGCAGGCGATAAGTTGGCGATGTATGTGATGCGAGATGCCTACGCCAAAAGCGGCGCGCGCCACGACCAAAAGGGCCGCGAACCGTGGACACTCTCCACCAACGCCGGCAAGCAGCAAGCGGAAAAGTTATTTACCGTCATCGGGTTGACGCATCGCGACCTTAAGCCGCTTTTTTCACCTGTCATATATCCCAGCGGCGATAAGCACGGCGCAACGACGTTCGCACAAGCCGTTTTTTATAACGCGAACGATCAGAAGCCCGACGCCGTCAACGCGAAATCGCCAACGCAGGCCAAAGTCGGTTGGGATACGCTTAACTGGGATCCTAGCGGCAGCGCGCCCGAGTGGGGTCACCGGCAAGCTGTCGCCGCCGAGGATTGGCCCTGGAATGTACTTACTTCCAGCAGCTCGCGCTCCTCGAGCGCCAAAGTCAAACTGAACTGGCAAGCCAAGCTGATGCCGGTCACCAAGACTCGGTTGCAAGGCGCCGTGACCATGCCTATGTCGGCCGACATGAACGCCAACGTGGCCGAGGCGTTCAAGCTATTCGATCGGATGGTTACGCATTAATACGCGACTGACCGAGAGAGCAACCAAAACGACCACTTGAGCGTAACAACCGGTCCGCATCACGTAGTAGAGAACATAAAAGCAGTTAGTTATGCGAAACAATAGCGTCACTCGCCGAAATCGTTTCAGCTCGCGTGGAATCGCCACGCTCGAGTTCGCGATGGCGCTGCCCATTTTGCTACTGCTGATGGTGGGAATCACCTGGCTCGGCTATTCCGTGATCGCGCAAACCCAAACGCTGATCGAGGCTCGCGAAAAAGCTTGGCAACGCCGATTCGATAACGCAGGCCAAAAGCCGCTGATATTTCCGTCCGGCGCGGGCACCGTTAAAAACCCCCTCTATTCCGCCTCGGGCGACTACGTCACCGAGACGTCGACCAAGCGGGTTGACGTAAGCCCGGTGTTTAAAGCCGCCGCAGCCCCCAAAGCATTTCACACCGTGCTCGCCGGTTCCTGGGATCATCGCGCCCTGGACCTGAACAGCCCCCCGAATTTCAAGTTGTATGGGCTTGCCGGAGCGAATGGGGTCGCCGGCGATTTACTGTCCAAGATCGGATCGCTGACAAGCATGGCGAGCAACCTGAGCCAGTTGGGCGCATCAACACTCTCGAAGGAGCTGACCGATTTTGGTAGCAAGAATTCATCTGGCGATCGAGGAGATTCCGCCGGCAACGCCGATCAGACAAAAACGGATCAGAAAAAGCAGGCCGACCGAGGGGACATCGACAACCAGCTTCAACAGAAAAAAACCGAGCTGGCTCAAACGAATCAGCAAATCGATCAATTTAACGCTCAGTCCAAGGCCACAAAAAACGCGCCGCCTCCGACCGGCACTCCCGAACAACAACAGCAAGCCAAAAAGCAGCAACAAGCTCAACAAAAGGATGACGATCGCAAGCTTCAATTTTTGAAGGACAAGAAGCAACGAATCCAATCTGAAATCGACAATCTGCAAGAGAAACGCGATTCCCTAGACTAAACCGGGCAGACAGCCCGCGAACGTCCCGAGCGCTGAACGGCATCGAGCATAACGCAACATGGCCACCACGATTGTCACAACTTCGAACCCGCAAGCGCGTACACGGCTCGTGCAAGCGATGCGCGCTACGTTCACGCTTGCAATCGTCGCCGCTGCGTGCTCAATTTCCTTTGGGTTCGGGCGATTCTGGCGTGAATGGCGATCGATTTCGCGGGTAAAAGAATCGCCACAAGAGAGCGCCAAGTTCGAGTCACTGCTGGCGGTTCCTTCGCTTGCCGGTCGTTGGTCGTTTGCCGATCTCGAATGGACGCTGAAATCTCAGGATGTCGGGCTGAACGAATTGAACGGCCAGCTCGATGTCGCCGCCAACTCGGCCTCTGCGGTCGCTGGCCCGCCGGATATGAGCAAGAAGTTCGATCAACTTGTCCACGAGCTGCACATCCAGCCGGTTCGGCATGGCGACAACCGCGTTTACGTTCTGGAAAAACCCGATCTCAAAGCGCAGCTCGTGCTGCGAGACCGGGCCGATCACACCGATTTGGTGGCACTCCATGCGGCCTTCCAAAAGTCCGCCGACCAGTGGCAGCTCTTCGAATTGGCGCCGCACGCCAACAGCGATTCAACCGCCGAGACCTCGCATCTGTTGCCCTTACCCGCCGCAGCCCACCGCAAGGCGGGCCGGTTTGGCGACGACGGCCACCTGCTCCTGGAGTTTGCCGGATTACAATCAGATGCGGATACACTGCTAGCCCTGTGGAAACAAAACGGCTGGGAAGTTCGCCCGAGCAAGTTCTCCCAGCCTGGCGGCTTCGACTATTTATGCGCCCGTGGTGAAGAAGTCATTTATGCCCGGAGCGCCGACCCTCCGACCGCAATTCAGAATCTGATGCTCGTCCGCACTCCGACCGACGCACAGCAGATCGAAGCTAAACCGACGTATTGAGGAGACTTTTGGATGAGCAACGTCATGAAACTGGTGCTGGCCGTGGTGCTCGCGCTGGCAGCCGCCGGTCTCAATGCCATTTGGCTCAGTGCCGAAAAGCACCCGGCGACGTACGTTGCCGCCGCCGTCGATTTGCCGGCGGGTGAAGTCATCACCGCCGACGCCATGACCGCAGTGCCGGTTCCCGGCGATGCCGACAAGCTCAAGGCTTCGCTGATCCCATTCGACAATAAAGCCACGCTGCTTGGCCTGAAAACATCGCGCGCTTACAACCGCGGCGACATGTTCTTCCAAAGCGATATCAAAGCGCCGTTGGAGCTCGCCGAGTTCGAAGTCCTCGGCCCGTTCAAGCTGATCAGCGTGGGTGCGCGGTTCACACAAAATAACGGCAAAGTCGAAGAATCGCAGCTCGACTCGAGCGGCAACAATATCACGATCGCAGTGAACGCCAACTTCGACGAGCGCACGCGGAAGCTGCTGCAGATCGTCGACCCTACCCGCACCGCCGGCAAAGACAAGCCGGTTCGCATTGTCGCGATTCAAGTCGTACCGAAGGAGGAGCAAAAGAATTCGCCCGCGCCCGCTGACAAGAACGTCGTCTTTCAAACAATTTCGCTCGATGGAATCACGAACGTGCCGCGCGTCCTTCTGGCAGGCGACGTCATTCGCTTCGTCATCCCGGCCCACAGCTCGCTGTAAACTAGGTCCGATATGAAGATTTGGTACAACAACATCATCGATACCGACCGCCGCGTCGTCGAAGTGCAAGGCGACCGCATTCGCATCGGCCGGTCTCCATCGAACGAGATCGTTCTGGATAGCCCCTACGTTGCTGACGAGGCGGCCGTCCTCTATCGGCGAAACAACGGCTGGGAGCTCGTCGCGCTGGGAATGAACGGCGTCACACTCGGCGACAAGCAACTGTTCGGCGGTGAACGCTGCAACATTCGCGACAGCCAAACCATTTCGCTTTTCCCGTACACGCTCACGCTCGATTTGCCAAAGGCCGAAGAGCGCACCCGCGAGCATCAGCGGAAAATGCTCGATGAGCGGATGTCGTTTGTGATCCACGAAGCGCACGTCGAATTGCTCAAACGCATGGATCTGAAAGGCGAAGGAGCCGCCACGATGGCGTCGGATGATGAGTACCTATTGCGGCTCGAACGCACGGTCGACAACATCGCCCGCGGGCGGCAGGAGCTTGCGAATGCGAACGCTCCACTCGTCGCTCACATCGCCGGCTACGGTCTGCGCGACCGGCTGCTGGAAGTCCTCACCTCCGAGCCAAGTTCGCGCCGCGATACAGGGCTCTTCACCAACCGCCACTGGAGTCGCATCGTGAGCGCGGTCCCCGAACGCGAGACGGAGCTCGATTCCACCGCCGAATACGTCGAAAAACTCATTCTCCCGAACAAGGACTCGAGCACCATCCAACGCGTCGACGCCGTCGAGCAAAAGTTCTGGAACGCCTGGGATTCCATCGGCGACCGGATTCATGAAGGGTTCAAATCCTATCTCGCGCTCCGGCATCTTAAAAAGGAGCTGAAAGACATCGTGTTTGGTTACGGCCCGCTCGAAGACCTGCTGCGGCTGCCCAACATTTCCGAAATCATGGTCGTCGATAAGACACACATTTACGTCGAGCGCTCCGGCGTGTTGCAGAATTCTGGCCGGCGGTTCATTTCGGACGCCGTCATCGAGGCGATCATCCAACGGATCGTCGCCAACGTGGGCAGGCGCATCGATCGCTCGCAACCGCTTGTTGACGCTCGGCTTTCTGACGGCAGCCGCGTGAACGCGGTCATCGCACCGCTCGCCGTCAGCGGCCCGACGCTCACCATTCGCAAATTCCCCGATCGCAAAATGATCGTCGACGATCTCATCGCGAAAGGCGCGATGACGCGCACGGTGGCCGAGTTCCTGCGGTCGATCGTGCTCGGTCGCAAAAATATCCTCATTTCCGGTGGCACGGGCACCGGCAAAACCACGCTGCTCAACTGCCTCAGCGATTTCATTCCCGATAAAGAACGAATCGTCACCGTCGAAGACACGGCCGAATTGCAGCTGGCGAAAGAGCACGTCGTACGATTGGAAACGAAGAGCGCCAATGTCGAAGGGGCCGGTGAATACACGATTCGCGACCTAGTGAAAAACGCTCTCCGCATGCGGCCCGATCGCATCGTCGTCGGCGAATGCCGCGGCGCCGAAGCGCTCGATATGCTGCAAGCCATGAACACTGGCCACGACGGTTCGCTCACCACAATCCACGCCAACAACTCGACAGACGTAATTTTGCGCCTTGAAGTGCTCGTGCAAATGGCCGCCGATTTGCCCGTCGAATCGATCCGCAGCCAGATCGCGTCCGCCATCGACGTCATCGTGCAGCTTAAGCGCATGCGCGACGGCCGGCGCTGCCTCAGTCAAATCACTGAAGTCGCTGGCCTCAACCCGCTCACAGGCAAACTCGAAACGCGCGACCTGTTTCTGCTCGACGACGCCGAATCGGGTCCCGCCCAACTGCAACCGACCGGGCGGCTGCCGACGTTTATCGACGAGTTGATTTCCGCGGGCATGCTCAATCTTAAAACCTTTTACGCCGATCAAACCACCGCCGCATAATCGCAAACCAATTATTTGAGAATGGCCGCAATTGTTATTAGTTCGTTGATGGTCTTCGTTGCCGTGCTGCTCGCGCTGCACTCCGGCGGGGCCGTGTGGGATGAGGTCACGTCGCGCTACGTGGCCGATATCACGCCGAAGCTCGATTCGCTGTCGCTCGATCATGCGAAGCTGCCGAAATACCTGCGCATTTGGGGCATTTCGCTGGTCGCGGTCTTTGTGTTCGTGGCGTTCATCCTGCGAATGCCGCCCGAGGCGCTCGCCGCCGTGTATTTGGTTTATGTATCTCCACGGATCATTCTCGATTTCATGATCCGCAAACGGCGCTCGGTGCTGCGCGATCAAATGGTTACTGCCACGGTCGCGCTTGCAAACACGAGCCGAGCTGGCTTGTCGCTCGCTCAAGGCTTGGAATCGATCGGCGCGGAAACCCCCGAGCCACTCGCCGCTGAACTGCGACGGATTGTGCACGAGTACCGGCACGGCCGGCCGCTCTCCGAAGCAATTCGCGCCACGAAGGATCGGCTCAAAATCGAAAGCTTCACACTCTTTTCCGCGGCGATTCTCGTGTGCCTCGAACGCGGCGGTCGCATTACCGACGCTCTCGAGCGAATCAGCCACAGCCTGCAGGAATTGCAACGCATCGAACGAAAGCTCGAAGTCGACACGGCCGCCGGCACAAAAGTCGTATACATTCTCACGGGTTTCCCGATTCTGTTTCTTGGGATCTCGTACATCACGAACCCAGAAGGCACCGGCATGCTGCTGCATAGTATCTCGGGCCAAGTGATTCTGCTGTTCGTGATCATTCTTACGTACCTGAGCTTCCGCTGGAGTCAACGCATACTCGCGATCGAGGTTTAGCCGCGCAAACTTTTTGACGACAATGGACGCCTTACTAAACAATCTGTGGTTCCAGCACAACGGCTGGATGATTGCGTCGCTGTTCATGGCGGCGGCGGTGGCGGTTTGTTCGTACGAGGTGCTAACGCTCGCCACATACCCGCGCGATTTGCTCGGCGATTCGCATCCGTTCGAACGGCAGCGCCGAGAAGAACTCCGCACGGGCAGCTTCATGTACCGTTGGTTCGAGCCGCTCGTCGACGAGTTGGCCAAACTCATTGGCGGGCGCAACTCGGCGCTCGACTCCTTGCGCCAAAATCTCGTCGCCAGCCGCGAAAAACTCCCGTGGAAACCCGAAGAGTTTCTGGCCGTGAAATGGCTCGAAGGTGCGCTCTCGGGCGGCGGCGTGTTTCTAGCGCTGTGGCTGCTCGGCTGGCCAACCATGGCCGCGCTGTTCGGAGTTTCCATTGCGCTGCTGTATGGACTGTTAACGCCGAAAACCATCCACGACCGCGCGAAGAAGCGGCTTGCGCGAGTTCGCTTGCGATTACCGTTCGCCGTGGACCTGATCGCACTCACGATGGAGGCCGGCGGCGGGTTCCAAGAGTGCTTACAGACTGCCGTCTCCGAGAACGGTGACCATCCGCTGACCGATGAACTTGCAGAAGTGCTGCGCCAGATTTCGCTCGGTCGGCCGCGCAGTGAGGCCCTCAAAGCACTCGAAGATCGTTTGCAGGACGAGGATATCAAGGAGATGGTCTTCGCGATTAACAAGGGCGAAGAACTGGGCACACCGCTAAGCGCCATTTTGCGTGACCAGGCGGAGCAGATGCGTCTCAAGCGCTCGCAGCGCGGCGAAAAGGCGGCTGCCGAAGCCGAAGTGAAAATCGTATTTCCTGGCATGGTGCTCATGATCGCGTGCCTGCTGGTCGTAATTGCGCCAATCATATTGCCGGCCATTTTTGCCATCTTCTAAAAGAGCCCATATGCCTGCCACCATTCGCATCGAATCGGGAATCGCCGCGGGAACCAACTATTGGATCGACCGCCCGGTGCTGCGCGTTGGCAGCGATCCGGGGTGCGAAATCTGCCTGCCGACGGCCGACCTTGCACCGCACGCATTGACGCTCGAATTCCGCGGCGGCATCTACCGCGCGTACAACCGTGGGGCGTCGCCGATCCGCGTTGGCGCGACGACTTTGCCGGCCGGCGGCTCCGGTGTGTGGAACGACGGCGACACGGTTGCCCTGGGCGGCGGCCAACAGCTCGTCCTCGCCATTGACGGCGACCCGCGCCCCACGCCTCAGCCAGATGCCGGCGCGAATGACGGCTACAGCGATGCGCCGGCAATCATGGCAGACGAGTCGAACGGCGCCGCATTGTCCACTGGCGCAGCCGCCGCCAAGAAATCTAGTTCGAGCTCCACAATGCAACTGGCCATTATCGGCCTGTGCGTCGTCGGCATCGGCGGTCTTCTGCTGCTGAATCAAATCGGCGGACTGGACGCAGCGCCGGCGGCCAACCGGCCGACATTCACGCAGATCGTGACCGATTCGCTGAAGAAGGATGACGTCATTCGCACCTTCGTACAGAAGTTGCAAGTCGCCGAGTCGTTCATTGTTCGTGGAAATCCGGAACTCGCGAAAACCGACTTTGCGAATTTTCGCGACCAGATCATGCGGCGCACGGATTCGCTGTCCGAGGCCGACCGGAAAGATGCCGACGCCATCCGCCAGTATGCGGAGTTCCGGCTAGGCCAGCAGGACTAGAGCATTTTTAGCAAAGGTGCTCCGATGGGTGCCTAGGGCAACGCCCTGGTTCTTCGCAATCCTCTGGGGCATTGCCCCAGCCACCCCCGTATGAAAACTTGAAAAACGCTCTAGCGTTGGGGTAGCGGCTCTCCACGTGCCGTCGCTGCGACGCACTCCAGACGGAAAAGCCGCCTTTTATCGCGGTTTGCGAATTCTCCAGATTTTTTGGCAGCTGACTGTAACGGCCCACGTGCGGCCCGTAAGAGAGGGTGGAAAAGGCCTCGATGAGCCCTTCCAACCCCAACCAAATCTTCCAGGTCGCTCGGCTTTCGAAGGAGTTCGCCATGAAAACCTCAGCTTTCAAAGTTCTGGCCAGCACGGCAGCATTTTTCGCCTTGTGTGTATCCGCGATTGCTTGCGACGACGACTGCCCGACCACGTATCCGACGTCTACCGAACAATCGGACGCCGTGGACGACGTACCCGTCGTCACCACGGTGCCGTTCGCACCGG
>DATBAY010000107.1:0-8807 GCA_036271295.1 Lacipirellulaceae bacterium
GCGAGCGATGGGGCGAATATCGAGGTACGAAATCGCGACGTGCCCGAGCCACGATAGCACGGTTCCTCGCGACTTTCCACGCCGATCATGATAGCGGCGCGGCTCAGGTCTGGTTTACATTCGGCAGGCCATCGGTCAGACTGCTCACTAGGAACCGCACCTTCGGATGAGGCTTTCAAGTAAAGGAAAACGCATGACATCTCCTCACAAAAACCGCCATTACACTCGTTTCACTCGGTTGCTCGTCGCCGCAGTTGCGGCTTGCACGCTCGTTGCGGTGCGTTCTGCGCCGGCGGCCGATTTGGCCGAACAGGCCCACTCGCTACGGCAAGTGCCGGCAGATGCCGCATTTTACTCCGCGAGCTTGCGATTCAAAGAGCAGTGGCACACGTTCGCCGACAGCAAGGCGTACGGCAAGCTCATGGAGATTCCGTTCATTCAGCTGATCAAGATGGGGGCCACGTTTCAGTGGCAACAAGCCAATCAACCCGTGGTCGCGCGGGTGCGAGAATACGTTGAATCACCAGCCGGGCAAGACGCCGTAAACCTCGTGCATGAGATGTTTTCCGATGAGATTTATGCGTATGGAAGCAGCAACATCGCCGAAACACTCAAGACGCTGATGGAAGCGAACTCGATTGCCCGATCGGCGCGGCTCGAAGCAATCGCGGCGGGCGAGGATCCGGGCAAAGCGGTGACCGAAAAAATGCTGCAGCGATTCAAGGAGCAGCTGGGCAAAGGTATCACGGTGCCGACGTTGACAATCGGCTTCCGCATCAAAGACAAGGACCGGGCCAAGCGCGAGCTGGATGAAATCCATTCGCTGCTGCGTGGCGTGCTGGACGAGCACCAGCCCGATCTCGCGGCGCATTTGCAGCGCGAGCAAATCGGCGGGCACGAGTTTCTCACTTTCCGGCTCGATGGCTCGATGATCCCCTGGGAACAGATCCGAGAACAAGCGCACGACTTAGACGACGATCAATTCAATGAAATTAAGGACGCCGTCAGCAAACAGACCATCGCGATCGCGCTCGGCGTGGAAGACGAATTCGTACTGCTTTCAATTGGGGCGACGACCGACCACCTCGAGAAAATCGGCCAGGGCCCCACGCTGGCGGACCAGGCGGCGCTCAAGCCGATTGAACAGCACGCCAAGGAGCGGGTCGTCGCAATTTCGTATATCAGCAAGGCCTTCATGGAGAGCTTAGGCTCGCCGCAAAAGACGGTCGATGACATCGCGGGCGGAATCGAAGAAGCGCTCGTTCAGGCGAAAGTCGACGAGGAAGATCGCAAGACGATCCTGGACGACATCCGCGCGCTCGACCTCGCGAAGTACATGCCGGCGCCTGGCGATGCAACGGCGATCGCTTTTCTGACGGCCCGCGGGTACGAGGCCTATCAGTACACGCACGCCGCTCGGCCGATGATGGATAGCTCGAAGCCGCTGTCCATTCTCAGCCACGTGGGCGGCACGCCGCTGTTCATGATCGCGTCGCACTCGAAAAGCGGGCTCGACGACTACGTCAAATTCGCGGATTGGCTCAAGCGCGTTGCCGGGCACGCCGAAGCCATCGCTGAGAAAAAAGCGGACTCAGACGACTGGGACAAATATCAGAAGATTCGTGAAAAGGGAATCGAGTTGCTCGAGCGGCTGGACGAAGCGAACCGGGAGAAGATGATCCCCGCTCTGGCCGATGGGCAAGGCGCGCTCGTGATTGACTTCACGGCCAAAAGCCAGCAGTGGTTCGAGAAAATGCCACCGGCCGCGAAGCCGTTGCCGATGCTCGAGCTTGCATTCGTTGCGAGCGTTAGCGACTCGGATAAGCTGCGCGAGGGCTTAAAGACGTACGTCGAAGTCGGTAAAGAGGCGTACAAGCTGGCCAAGGAGGTTCACGAAGATGACATGCCGGAGCTGAAGCTGCCGAAACCGGTCATCAGCGACCTGGACGGCGGCGGCAAGCTGTACACGTATCCGCTGCCGAAGAAGTGGGGCATCGATCCGCAGGTCGCCATCAACGCGGGCCTAACGAGCAGTTTCGGCGCCGTGAGCCTGATGCCGCTCACGACCGAACGGCTGCTCAAGGATAAACCGCTGGAGATTGACACCTCGCTCAAGCTGGATCGTCCGGCGGCGCTGGTTACGCACGTCGAGTTTGCAAAAATGATCGAGGCGGTCCGGCCGTGGATTAATTACGGGTTGGATATTGCAACCGGTAAGATCAAGCCGCACAAGGGCAAAGAAGCAGAAGACGATTCAGATGATTCCGATGCGAAACCGCCGGCGGCGCCCACGCCCGCGATGATCCAGATGGGCATGTTCGTGCCGCAGATGCAGCAGGTCTTAGACGTAGCTTCGGCGTTGAAAAGCGCGACGAGCATGAGCTACGAAGAGAACGGCCTGTGGGTCACACATTCGGAGACACACATTGAAGACTTGAAGTAACGGCCACGTGGCAGCTCAACTCGCAAGAATTGGGCCGTCATGCGATTCGATTCTCCGAATTCTTGCGAATTCAGCTACGAACGAATCGCATGGCTTACTTCCGTTTGTCAATGGGGACGACTTCGCGCTTCGTCTCACCCACGTAGATTTGCCGCGGCCGGCAGATCTTCGTGCTCGGGTTCTGGTGCATTTCCAGCCAGTGGGCGATCCACCCGGGGAGGCGGCCCATGGCGAAGAGCACCGTGAACATGGGCACCGGTATGCCAATTGCGCGGTAAATGACACCCGAGTAGAAGTCGACGTTCGGGTACAGCTTGCGTTCGATGAAGTACTCGTCTTTGAGCGCGACTTCTTCCAGTTGTTTCGCCACATCGAAAATCGGATCGTCGATATGACGCTTCGCGAGCAGCTTGTCGCAGGCGGCTTTGATGATCTTCGCTCGCGGGTCAAAGTTTTTGTACACGCGGTGACCAAAACCCATCAGCAAGAACGGGTTCTCTTTGTCCTTGGCCATGTCGACGTACTTTTTCACGTTGCCGCCGTCGTTCACGATGCGTTGCAACATGGCGACGCAGGCTTCGTTGGCCCCGCCGTGGAGCGGTCCCCACAGGGCGCAAATACCGGCGGATATCGAGGCGAATAAATTCGCATCGGAAGAGCCGACCATGCGAACCGTCGACGTGCTGCAATTCTGCTCGTGATCGGCGTGCACAATTAAGAGCAGGTTGAGCGCGTCGACAAAGTCAGGATCGGCTTCAAACGGCTCGGTCGGCACGGCGAACATCATCCGCAGGAAGTTTTCGCAATACGTGAGATCATTCCGCGGGTACACGAACGGCTGGCCGATCGACTTCTTATAAGCGTACGCGGCAATCGTTGGCAGTTTCGCCAGAATCCGCAGCACCGAGCGGTGGACCAGCTCGGGATCGGTTACGCTCAGCGAATCTTGGTAGAAGGTGGACAGCGCGCCGACCACCGAGCTCAAAATCGCCATCGGGTGGGCATCGCGCGGGAAGCCATCATAAAACAGCCGCATATCTTCATGCAGCATCGTGTGGCGGCGCAGCGAATGGCGGAATTCCTCGAGCTGCTTCGCCGTCGGCAGCTCGCCATAAAGCATCAAATACGAGACTTCGATGAAATCGCAATGAACGGCGAGCTGCTCGATCGGATAGCCGCGGTATCGCAAGATCCCCGCTTCGCCATCCAAAAATGTGATGGCGCTGGTCGTGGACCCGGTGTTCATATAGGCTTCATCGTGCGCGATGAAGCCGGTCTTCGCCCGCAGCTTCGAGATATCGATCGCCTTCTCTTGTTCCGTGCCGACGACCATCGGCAGATCCAGCGCGGCGCCATCGAGCGTCAGCTTGGCGTTGCCGATATTCGAAAGATTATTCTCAAACACCTTACTCATTCGGTCCTCGTACCCGGCTCGGTCGCTCAATGCTCTGCCTGAGGCGGCGACATGCGAATTCAGTTTAGCGGGCGGCATTCTGGCACACAACGGCCCGCGTCATCCTCGAATGAGGCCTGAAAACGCGTGGTTTTTTTCGTGAAATGAACGTGTTGGTGAACTGATTCGACGATTGCTTACGCCGTGCACGCGTTCTCTCCGGTCGATCAATGCCCAGTCCGCGCTCGGTTAGCTCAATCGTTCACACGACCACGCAACGCCACATATTCGACGACGCATGAAATGCAATAGGCGTATCGACTTCAATCGTCGTTGTGACCCTTCCACCCTCATCGGCACGGTCTTTGCTTAATTGCGGTGACGGATCGAACAACGTTTAATCACGACGGAGACAGCTACACGAAGATCAGATGCGTCAGGTTGCCACGGTTTGTCGTAACCCGAGGAAGGCCGTTTTTTCAGCATCTTCAACGGTCCGAGGGGACGCTGGGTGTAACTCCAGTCGATGACGCGGCATTCGTCGCTGCCTCCGTCGTTTGAAATTCGAAGTGCAGAACAGGCAAGAGCCGAAGAGTTCGGAGAAAAGAATCGGGACAACCGACGTGCTATGTTTGTCCAGGCCCGCTCCGCGTATCGTCCCCCTCGATTCACAACTGTGAGACGATTGCGCGGAGCGGTTTTTTCCGCGCCGCGTAATCAACTGCACTTCAAGAATTTCGTCCTCGCCTAAGCGAGAATGCCCTTCACGACTTTGCCCGCCACATCCGTCAGGCGGAAGTCG
The DNA here is from genome assembly GCA_036271295.1 of Lacipirellulaceae bacterium. GTDB lineage: Bacteria > Planctomycetota > Planctomycetia > Pirellulales > Lacipirellulaceae > JABDGM01. Next base: position 4,639 of record DATBAY010000107.1, read on the forward strand.
CGGCCTTGATGGCGATACGTCAGCCGCTCGTGATCGATGCCTAGCAGGTACAGCATGGTGGCGTGCAAATCATGAATTTGGACGGGGTTGTCGACGGCGTAATAGCCGAGCTCATCGGTCGCGCCGAACGACGTGCCCGGTTTGATGCCGCCGCCGGCCATCCACATCGAAAAGCCGCGGATGTGGTGATCACGGCCAGCCTTCAGCTTCAAAACGTCGCCTTGGGCCATTGGCGTGCGACCGAATTCGCCGCCCCAGACGACAAGCGTTTCATCGAGCATGCCGCGCTGTTTCAAATCGGTAATGAGCGCGGCACTGGCCCGATCGGCCGACTCGGTCAACTCAGGCAGGTGCTGCCTGATTCCGTCGTGGTGGTCCCAGCCGCGATGATAGAGATGGATGAACCGTACGCCGCGTTCGGCCAGCCGGCGGGCGAGGAGGCAGTTGTAGGCGAACGTGCCGTCGGCGCCCTTGCAGCCGTACATGTCCATTGTCTGCTGCGGCTCGTCACCGATATTCACCAGCTCGGGCACGCTCATTTGCATGCGGTAGGCAAGTTCGTACTGTGCAATGCGGGTGGCAATCTCGGGGTTGTGCACAACGGCATCGCGCATGCGATTCAGGCCGTTGATCGAGGCGATGACGTCATTCTGCTCTTCGGGATTCACGCCGGGCGGGTTGCTGACGTAATGCACGGGGTCGCCGGTGGAGTAAAATTGCACACCCTGGAATTTGCCGGCCAAAAATCCGTTGCTCCACTGCCGCGACGATATGGGTTGCGGCGAGCGCGAGCCGGCGCGGCTGGTGAGCACGACGAAGCCCGGTAGGTCGGCGCATTCGGAACCCAGGCCGTAGTTAATCCACGAGCCCATGCTCGGCCGGCCGGAGATCGCCGTGCCCGAGTTCATGAACGTGTGGGCAGGATCGTGGTTGATTTGCTCCGTTTGCATTGAGCGGACGATGCAGATGTCGTCCGCAATGCTGCCGATGTGCGGCAGAAAATCGCTGATCGACTGCTGCGACTGACCGAACTTGCTAAACGTGGATTGCGGGCCGAAGCACAGCAGCTTCTGACCTTGCAGCTGCGCGATTGGCTGACCCTTGGTGAACGATTCCGGCACCGGCTGGCCATGCATTTCAGCCAGCTTGGGTTTTTCATCGAACAGCTCGAGGTGCGACGGTCCGCCCGCCATGCACAAGAAAATGACGCGCTTGGCTTTGGGAGCGAAGTGCAGCGGGTTGATTGCGCCGCGATACGGCTGCCTGTCATTTCTCGCCGACGATGGCGACGATCCGCCAAATGCGCTCTGCTGCAGTAAGCTCGCCAGCGCGATCGACCCCAGGCCAAGCGAGGCTTGTCCGAGGAAGGCGCGGCGGGCCAGTTGTTCGGGCGGCAAGTGTGGTTTCATGATTATTTCGGGAGGGCGAAGTTCCCGCCGAGCCGGATGTTGTGTCAAGGCTCGGCAGGAGCCTCGCCCTCCCCTTCATCATCTAATTGCGTGTAATCGTTTCGTTGAGATTGAGGAGCACGCGGCTGACGGAAGTCCAAGCAGCCAGCTCTCTCTTATCCACATCCTTCGGCTGGGGCGAAATTCCGACGCTGAGAACCTCGTCCGCCGCTTTTTCGTCCTTGGCGTATTCGGCGCGATGCTTCTGCAACAGTTTAGCCAACACGCTGGCCTCTGCCGGTTGAGCGTCGCGACCTAATACTTGTTTCCAAGCCCACTCGATGCGCGCATTGTCGTCGCCTGGGGCGCACGTCAGAACCTTGGCTGCCAGGGCGCGAGCCGCTTCGACAAACGACGGGTCATTCAGCATCACGAGCGCGGCGCAAGGCGTGCTGGAGACTGCCCTGTCGGCGGTGCACTCTTCGCGCGTCGGCGCGTCGAAGGCCGCTAGAAACGGCAACAGGTATTGCCGCTGCCAGTGGATGTAAACCGCGCGCCGGAATTGATCTTCACCGGTCGAGGGCGTGTAGTCGCGCTCGGGGAAGTTCAACGCGGCGTAGTACTTGGCAGGTTGATATGGCCGCACCAGATTGCCACCTAATTTATTCACGAGCAAACCGCTGACCATGAGTGCATTATCGCGAATCTCTTCGGCTTCGAGCCGGAAGCGAGACTGGTGGGCCAGCAACCGATTTTCGGGATCGACGTCGTCGGTTTCGGGTCGCGGCAGCGACGATTCACGGTAGGCGCTCGTCGTGACCATCTGACGAATCGTCCGTTTGAGATCCCAACCGTGGTCCATGAAGTCGATCGCGAGCCAATCGAGCAGCTCTTGGTTGGGCGGAACTTCGCCACGGGTGCCCATGTCGATCAAGAGCTTCGACAAACCGATGCCGTAGTACTGCTTCCACAATCGGTTCACAACAACGCGCGCGGCGAGCGGATTGTCGCGCGAGACGGTCCATTTCGCCAGGTCGAGCCGCGTCGCGCGCCGGCCGCCCGTTTCGACTTGCTTCATAAAATGTGGCACGTGCGGCTGCACGACTTTGCCCGTGTTATCCATCCAATTGCCGCGGGCCAGAATGCGGATCTCGCGCGGCGGCACGGCCCGCGTGATCATCGTCGGCACGAACTGCGCCTCCAGATCGAGTCGCTCCTTCTTGAGCTTGATGAGCTCGTCGCGCTTTTCCTCCCAGCCTTTCTTGATCAGCCCGTCGACGGATTCCTGCAGCTTGGCAATCTTCTCATCGATAGGCTTGCACTTTTCATAGACGGGCAGCGTCCAGGCGAGCATCTCGGGTGGGCGTTCCGTCGGTAGATCGTTCGTGCCAACCGGCTGGAACGAACCGTAGAGATCGACGTCCGCAAAGAACGCCTGCATGCTGTAGAAGTCGTCTTGCGAATACGGGTCGAACTTGTGGTCGTGGCACTGCGCGCAGCCCATCGAGCCCGCGAGCCAAACTTCCGAGTAATTTCGCACGCGGTCGGCCAGCATGATCGCTCGGTACTCGCCATCCTGCGCACCGCCTTCGTGCGTTGTTTGCAACACCCGGTTGTAGCCGGTGGCGACGATCTGCCACATCGTTGGATTCGGCAGCAAGTCGCCCGCAAGCTGTTCGATCGTGAACTGGTCGAAGGGCAAATTGTCGTTGAAGCTCTTAATGACGTAATCGCGATACGGCGTAATCCGCTGGTCTTGATCACCGTGGTATCCGACCGTATCGGCGAACCGCACGAGATCGAACCACCACGTCGCCAGATGCTCGCCAAACGCGGGCGAAGCGAGCAACTTATCGACCAGTTTTTCGTACGCATCGGGGTGCGTATCCTTCACGAATTCATCCACCTCCGCAAACGTCGGTGGCAATCCGGTCAAATCGAAGTAGACGCGGCGGACCAGTGTCACACGGTCAGCTTCGGGAGCGGGGTTGACGCCGTGCTGCTCCTGATCCGCGAGCAGAAAATGATCGATGTCGTTCCGCGGCCAGCTCGTCTGCTTCACCGTCGGGACTTCGGGCCGCACGGGCGGGATGTACGCCCAATGCTGCTCGTACTTCCCGCCGGCGTCGATCCATTTCTTAAACAGCTCAACCTGCTCCGCAGTGAGCGGCGGCTTCTTGGAGGCGGGCGGCGGCATCCGCTCATCAGGGTCGGTGCTCGAAATGCGCGAAATCACTTCGCTCGAGGCGGCATCGCCCGGCACAATGACGGACTCATGCGACCCGGCTTCGGTATCGAGCCGCAAGTCGGCCTTCCGCGTGCCCGAATCGGGACCGTGGCAGCTGTAACACTTTTCAGCCAGGATTGGGCGAATATCGCGGTTGAACCGCGGGACATCATCCGCGGCCACTGTCAGGCGAGGCGCGCAGGCCAAAACAAGAGCGGTCCAACCTGCCGCGAAAATGAGTCGAGACTGCCCCATGTAAGATAACGTCTCTCGGCCCCAGATTTTTACGGCAATACGCCGTCCGGCAATTCGAGAGCCAACCAAAAAGCCGGAATTCAGGCGGGAGTTGGCTCTTCAGCTATTATCGTTGCTCGACGCCCAGCGGCAAGGCGGCAGAAAACCGCACCGCCAGTCAATTTGCGGCGTTTTCTGTGGTCCTCGCCTTATGTAACCCTCTCGCTCCGCGAGAGGAATTTCGTCTCGACGAGCGAGACGACTACTTTAAGCTCGCCTGGCATTGGTAGTGGGTCAGTTTGAATGTGGGGGTGGCTGGG
>DATBAY010000108.1:0-3687 GCA_036271295.1 Lacipirellulaceae bacterium
TCGGTAGATCGAATGGGTCGTAAGCCAGGCGAGGAATTTGATGGTCGCCTGAGGAATCAAGAACACGATGTAGATGAACACCGGCACGGTGGCGAGGCCGCATAGGAGGAAGATTTCGCGCGATGTGAAGAGAGATTCGCCATCGATCGGCCGGCGGAGGAGCCAATAGCCGACCGAGGCGATGAGCATGCCGCCGAAGGTGAGGAAATTGCTGGCCGCCAGGATCGAGCCGCGGTGTTCGGGCGGGCTGCGGTCTTGCATGTAGGCGGCGAGCGGGACATCGAACAGGCCGGAACTCACGCCGAGCATCATGAGAAAGAAGCAAGCGGCGGCGTAGTAGAGGGTGTACGCGCCTTCGAAATCAACGAGCGTGCCGCGGACTGTGTAAAGCAGGAACGAGAAGAACGCCAAACCCGCGGCACCGATGGGCAGGATGCCCAGCTCGACTTTACCGCCCGACCACAGACCAGCCAGAACGCTGCCCAGTCCGACGCCGACGACGAGCGCGATGAGCATCGGGGAGACTTGTGTTTGCTTGGTGATGTTTCCCTCCCAAGCAAACTGGTCGATGTTCAGGTTGGCGAGCATCGCGAGCGTCCAGAAGAACGTGATGCCGAGCGCAACCCGCAGCAGGGCGCGATCGTGGCCAAGTGTTTTCAGATCGCGGACCGTCTGGCCAAGCAAATCCTTGGGGAAGCGGCGTGTGGGGTCGGCAGCTTTCAGCGGGACGATGAGCAGGCTTGCGAACCAGCCGGCGATTGCGACGCCAATCAACACCGCCGCGTGGGCCCACCAGCGTTCGCGGCCAATCGTGCCGCTGACGACGACCAGCCAATTGCCGACGGCGCTGCCGACCGCGGTCGCAACGACGGTCGCGAGGCCAAGCAATCCGTTCGCGGAAGAGATTTTGTTCGGCCGCAACATTTCGGGAATGCTGCCGAGTTTTGCGGGACCGAACAAGGCGGCCTGGCAGCCGATGAGCGCGACGACGATGAACATTGCGTACTTATGGCCAATCAGCAGCGAGGCCAAAATCATGAGCGCGATTTCGGCGACTTTGCACCAGACGATCACGCTCCGTTTGCTATATCGATCGGCGAGGTAGCCCGCCGGCGCTGCCAGGATGAGATACGGCAAGACGAGACAGGCCGAACCGGCGGCCAGTACGGTGCTAATTTGATCGGGGGAAACCAGCTCTTTGCCGACCCCGATGACGAGCCAGCGGAGAATATTGTCATTCGTGACGCCGAGGAATTGCGTCAACAACAGGCCGATAAACGTCCTCGACATGAGTCGATCGCGCTGTTGCGAATGCAAAGCCGAGTCGAACTGCGTCTCCCCTGTAGATGGCATGTGCGCCTGATGCATCGCGAACTGAAGAAAACGAAAACCGAGTATATGACTCGAACCATCGCCAGCCCCAGCACAGTTCGAGAGGGCAATCGGAGAGCACCGCCTAGACCCACGATCGGGCAGGCTGAATAGGCAGGAGGCTTAGGCTGGATACGTCCCCGGATTAATTCCCCTAACTGTACCGTTGAACCCTGCGGGAACCAACCCTGAGTCGGGCGGGTTCGGGCCAATTCAGATGAAAGAAGTCGTATTGATTTCCGCGAGGCGGAAGGGTTATCGTGCGGCCGCCAAAGTGACCGGGGTGGCTTGAGGTGGGCTCTCCGGAAAGCGCCCGATGGCGGGACCTCGGGCTGTTCTGAAGGATGGACGATGCGGCGAATTTCTACGTTTCTATTGGGTATGGCGACCGGCGCGATGCTGCTGCATGGCGCGACAATGTATCACATTGTGCGGGCCGGAGACGGCGTGCACTTTATCGCGAAGCAGCCGCCCCGACTGGCGGAAACTTACGTGGATATTCGCAGCTATTCGGTCGACGACTGGTCCGAACATACTCAACTCGCCTCGGCGATCGTACAGGCTGGCCAACAGCAGCTGTTGGGTGATTCGGCCGCGGGGGCGGTACGTGAAAAGGTCGACGAGCTGCTGCCCGCATGGCCGAAGAAGTAACGATTCTTCCAAAGAACCGGGCACCCGGTGCCGGGACCATGTGGCGTTGCCCCGAACAATCGTTTGTGGCGGTCACAACTTGGAGGCCGCGACGCGCACTGCCTGCCTAAGTCTTATTGCTGGAGTCTCCGGCGCTACCGGGACTCAGGCCGATCGGCTTAAGCGAAAGGCGATCGCGGTTCGATTCAAGTTATATCGACGGTCAACGAATCCCACGGTCGCGCTTGCGCCGCGCCGCGAACCCCGCCGGGAATCGACAAGAGTATGGACCTGAATCGCAATCAATTCTTTTTCTTAGGACTGCTTGTACTACTTATTGGCGTACAGGTGCGCTACGTTAGCGCCTATGTGCTGAACCCGCAAACGACCCAATTTTTGGCCGAGCGTACCGGCAATTCATCTGCGGGGATGACGTCGTTCTTCACGGCGACGGGTGGAAGCTTTGCGGCTCCCCGCAAAGTGCTCGAACCGCCCGAGTGGCTGTCGTGGTGCTTGATCTCGATCGGCGCGGTGTTGTGTCTACACTCGCTGGCGATGCCGAAGCCGGGATAGTGGGCCGGGCGACCGCGGGCGAAAAGGTTGCGAAAGTCACGAAACTTGTCGCCGTTTTCGCGTTCCCGTGGGCGCTTATCCAAGGGTCTCTCAGAGCCGCAAATCCTTGCAGGGCCTCGGGTACGCGAGTATTATCGATAGTGTGCGGCCGCGCCTGCCGATTATGCTTGCGGCGCTGCTTTTACCGCAGACAGTTACGGCTCGCGTGCCCTGTTTTTGAGGGGCAGGAGGGAACTCAAAACCATGGCCACAGCACGACGGATTAAAGTCAACGAATCGGGAAAAGTGACGGTCGTCACCTTTAACGATTCTAAGATCATTGACGAGGCGGAGATTCAGGAGTTTGGCCAAGAGCTTTACGACCTGGTGGAACGCGAAGGCCGGAAAAAGATTGTGCTCAATTTCGGAAACGTAGAGTTTCTTTCGAGCGCCGCGTTGGGAAAGTTGATTGGTTTTGATAAGCGTGTCAAACAGCACAAAGCGGAATTGATTTTGTCGAATATTCGTCCCGAGATTTATGAGGTTTTCGCGATCACCAAGTTGACGAAGCTGTTCGTCATTAAAGATGACGAGGCGGACGCACTGGCCGCGATTTGAGGAGCGTGATTTCGGCGAATTTCGGATTGAGTGATCGTTGGGCAACTGTTGATCTGCGATCGGCGGAGTGTTGAGCGCATGTCGGAACACCGCTGGACCTGGAAACTAGAAAAACAGCTACGGAGCTGCAAGGACGCCCACGTTCCGCTGATGCAGGAGATTTTGCGCCAACTTGAAGAGTTGGGCTGGAACGGCCGCGACCATTTCGGAATCGAGCTCGCGCTCGAGGAGTCGCTTTCGAACGCAATTCGGCACGGTAACAAATACGACGAATCGAAGGCGGTGCGTGTCGAGAGCAAAGCAAGCCCCGAGCAGTTTTGGGTGCGGATCACGGACGAAGGCGTCGGTTTTCAACCCCACCGAGTGCCCGATTGCACGGCGGACGAGAACCTGGAATGCCCCGGGGGCCGCGGTTTGGCACTGATGAAAGCCTACATGACGCTCGTCGAATATAATGAACGCGGTAACTGCCTGACGATGGAAAAAACCCGGACGCCGTAGCGCTTTCTGTCGTGC
>DATBAY010000109.1:0-24806 GCA_036271295.1 Lacipirellulaceae bacterium
CTGGCCGATTCGATTACCGGCGATGACAATGCCAACCAGCTCACGGGCAACGGCGGCGGCGATACGATCCACGGTGGAGGCGGAAATGATTCCATCACCGGCGGAGTCGGCAATAACAAATTGTACGGCGATGATGGGCACGATTTCCTCGTCGCCGATCCTACGTTAAGCAGCCCAGGTAGTTCGAACTATCTGAACGGTGGCGCGGGGAACGATGGGCTCATTGCAGGACGCGGGAATGACACGTTGTACGGCGATGACCCGACGGGCGACTTCAACTTAGACGGGAAAGCGGATCAGGCCGACTACAACATTTGGCGTTCTGAGTTCGGCAGCTCGGGAACGAACCTGAGCGCGGACGCCAACGGCGACGGAAAGGTCGATACCGCGGACTATCTTCTTTGGCGGCGCAATTCGGAAAATGTCGCGAATGCAGGTGATGATTCTTTGCTCTTGGGGGGCGGGACGGACACCGCTTATGGCGGCGGCGGTGTCGACGCATTCGATTTCGGCTCTTTCTTCACCGTTGGCAGTGATAAGGCCGTTATTTTGGATTTTCATCCGAATACAGATGGTGACATTCTGGATCTATCGGGCCTTCTACCTGGGTACAATCCCGCTACGAGCGCAATCGGCGACTTTCTGGCGGTCGCGCAGCAGGGGCCAGATACGCTGCTAAAGGTCGATGCCGATGGGCCTGGCACCGGCGCGACGTTTCAAGTTGTTGCTCAATTGGTGAATACGCAGGCGACGAGCGTCGACCCGGCGGCCTTACTCGCGAGCGGTCATCTTTTTGTGTATGACGCGGAAGCTGCGGGCGCTGACACTGACGTCGTAGGTCAGGCTGTGCCTGACGATTCATCCAGCAGCAACGACGTCCGCTTGCCGCTCGCGAAGCTGGAATTTGTGCCTGTTGGTGCCAACTCAACTTTTTCGCAACGGACGGGCATCGTCGACGCCGCATTTGCCGAGTCGGCAATTACTGGGGATCGTGTCGTGCCCGACACCGAGCTACTCAGTCTTGTCGTGAGCGATCAAGCTGGGCTGTCCGCGCGTTCCAACGCGACTGCACTTTCGGTGGCGTTTGACGACGCTCACATCGATTCATCGGAGGTCGACGCTTCCATCGGCGAACCGATTGGTCTGGGCATCCGTGACTCGATTCAGTGGTAGATCAGAAACCGGGGCTAGCCACCCAGAGGGTACCCGGCGGCTAATCTAGTCGGCGAAACTGCCTACGTGTCTTTGTTGTGGACGTCGAGGCCGAACGGGTTGAAGGCCGTGGCGGTGTCGAAGTAGTCGACGCCTTCGGCCCGCTTTAGGGCGACGCAGAGCCAGTAGCTGAATGGCACGCCGAGGATTTCGATGGCGACTTTGAGGGAGTAGTGCGTGATGCCGATGTGAACGATCTGGTCCCAGGACCAGATCCCGCTGAACGCGAGAGGGTAGAAGATGAGCGAGTCGACGAGCTGGCCGCACACGGTGGAGAGGATCGCGCGCTTCCAGTAGGCGCGGCCTTTGTCGATGACCTTGCGTCGCGCGAGGATGATCGAATTGACAAAGTCGCCCACGACGAACGCGAGGAGCGAGGCGGCGAAGATGCGAGGCGCAACGGCGAAGACCGCTTCGTAGTGGTTTTGGGTCGCCACGTTTTTGGGGGTTGGGTCGACAGGCATCGCGAGGACGCACCAGCTCATGGCGGCAGCGTATAGTTGTGCGGCAAAGCTTAGCCAGATGACGCGGCGAGCGCGGCGGAAGCCGTAGACTTCGGTGAGGACGTCGCCGAGGATGTACGTGACGGGGAAAAAGACCACCGCGCCACCGAAGATGAGCGTTCCGAACGGCGTTTGGATGCGGGCGATTTTCAGCACGAGCATGTTCGTGCAGACTGCGACCGTGGCCGCGAGGACGCTGAGCATGTCGTAGAAACGGAACGTGGTGCGTTCCGTAGGCGCGCTGCTGGGACTGCTAGTCTCATTCGGATTTTGCGATGCTTTTTTGTCTGCGGCGCTCATAGCGTTTCCGGCGGATCAACTTTTGGACATTGGCAGCGTATCCGTAAGCGCTGAAGGTTGTCAAAAGCAATAGAAGGCGAAAGGAGGTGGCGGGCTGATGCGGTAAGATGTCGAACGGAGTTAGGAGCAGTTCAACACAGATTTCGGCAGATGGAATTCACCACGGAGACACAGAGAGCACGGAGGAAGAGAAGTCATTTTTAGACAGGATTAACAGGATCGACGGGATGTATTTCGATTTGCCCTTAATCTTGTGAATCCTGTAAATCCTGTCCAATTATTTCTTCTCTCCGTGTCTCCGTGGTCGTTTTAAAATCAGGAAACTATTCTTATGTCGCGCCTTGAGAAAGGTTATCGGCGATGACGCCCGACTATTGGGAAAAGGCCAAACGCACGCTGGCGCGGCGCGATCCGGCGCTGCGGACGGTGATTCGCGCGTACCGTGGCGAGACAATGCGGCTGCGCGGCAAAGGATTTCAAACGCTTGCGCGGGCGATCGTGGGCCAGCAGATTTCAGTGAAAGCGGCGGACGCGATATGGCGGCGGCTCAGCAAGGCAGTCGTGCGCGTCAACCCGAAGCGGATGGCGTTTATGCCGTACGAGGAACTGAGAGCGTGTGGGCTGTCGAATGCGAAGGTGCTGTACATGCACTCGCTGGCGAATCATTTTCTGGAGAATGCGAAGCAGATTCGGGCGTGGCCGGGGATGGAGGATGAGGCCATTATCACGGAGCTAACGACGATCAAAGGCATTGGGCGGTGGACGGCGGAAATGTTTCTCATTTTTGCGCTGGGGCGGCCGGATGTGTTTCCGATCGATGACCTGGGGCTGCTGAAGGGAATTTATCGGCACTACAACGGCGGGGAGAAATTGACGAACGACGAAGTGCTTGCGGTTGGCGAAACGTGGCGTCCGTATCGATCGCTGGGTACATGGTATATGTGGCGGGTGCTGGATCCGGTGCCGGTGGTTTACTGAGCGTTAGCACCGAGTCACGCACTGCCGATCAGGATGCCGGCGAGGAAAACAAGCAAGCCGCCGACGACGACTTGGAATGCGGCGCGGAGGAATGGCGTGTCCATGTAGTGGTTGCGGATGTAGGCGATGACGCCGAGTTCGATGACCACAACGGCGACGGCGACGCTGGTGGCAATATGGAAGTTGGGAATGAGGTACGGTAGCGTGTGGCCGATGCCGCCGAGGGTGGTCATCAGGCCGCAGACGATGCCGCGGATCCAAGGGTGTCCGCGGCCGGTGAGGGTGCCGTCGTCGGAGAGTGCTTCGGCGAAGCCCATGCTTATGCCGGCGCCGATCGAGGCGGCGAGGCCGACGCGGAAGGCGTCGCTGCTGATGTGCGTGGCGAAGGCGGCGGCGAAAAGCGGCGCGAGCGTGCTGACGCTGCCATCCATGAGGCCGGCGAGGCCGGGCTGGACGACTTGCAGCACGAATAAGCGGCGGCGAGCGGCTTCTTCTTGTTCGCGGACGTCGGCGGTGAGTTTTTGTTTTTCCAGCTCTTCGGCAATGTGGGTGTGTTCGCGTTCCTCGGCCGCCAGATCGCCAAGCAGCTCGCGGACACCGGCGTCGGTCGTGCGGCGCATGGCGGCTTCGTAGAACTGGCGGGTTTCCATCTCCATCGATTCGGCCAGCTTGCGAACGTGGTCGATGCCCAGGTTGCTCGAAAGCCAAACGGGGCGGCGGCGCACGAAGCCGCGAACGTCTTGCTTGCGGATGAGCGGAATGTGTTCGCCGAAGCGGGCGCGATACGTTTCGATGAGGCGGTGGCGGTGGCCATCTTCTTCGCTCACCATGGCGAGGAAGATATCTGCCGTCGCGGGGTATGTGGTTTTCAGATTCTCGGCGAGGTCGGCGTAGATGCGGGCGTCTTCCTCTTCTTGCGAAATCGCGAGGGCGAGGATTTCCTTTTCGCTGAGCGAGTCGAAGGAACGCATGTTTTACTGAGCGATGTCGCTAAGAATGAATCGCCGTCTCTTGATGATATTCGCTGAGTTTTTTGTTGTAGCGACCAATGACATCATGGCGACGAAGCATGCCCAAAAGGCGCGCGGAATTGTTCGGATCAATGACGGGCAGCTCATCCAGGTTGAGTTCCGTGAATTTTCGCAGCGCGGTATTAAGGTCATCCTCCGGTGTGACGGAGATGATTCGCGTCGCCATGATGTCGCGCGCGTTTGCTAATTGCCAAACAACGTCGTTGAAAAGGTGAGAACGCACATCATCCGACGTAAATATCCCGACAAGTCCGCCGGCGGCATCTACGACCGGAAAATAATTCTGATGGGACGCGGCAACTAACTGGACGATCTCGCCGAGTGGCATGCCCTGAAAAACAGGCGTGCGCTCCTCAAGCTTTACATCGGCAACCGTAATGCCTTCTAAGACATCGACGAGAAAATCCCCCCGGTGGGCGGGCGAATCGAGGCGTGAGGGCAGCTGTTCATCGTAAAGCGTCCACTTGTGGCAGAGCACGAAGCACAGCGTCGAGACCCACATCGTAGGGAGCAGCAAGGCGTAATCTCCCGTCATCTCACCCACCAAAATGATTGTTGAGATCGGGGCGCGAGCAGCGCCCGCAAAAAAACCGGCCATGCCAACAATGGCGAAGATTTGTGGCTGCGGCACCAACGATGGCCAGAAATGGTGGAGCACAAGTCCGACAGCAGCGCCGGTGAAGCCACCAATGACCATCGAGGGCCCGAAGATACCGCCCGAGCCGCCGGAACTGATCGTCATGGATGTCGTAAGGATTTTGAATATCGCGAGCGCTGCGAGCAACCCCCAGCCGAGCGATGCCGGCTCAGTTAAGGCGATTTGCAATACACCGTAACCGGTGGCTAGGACTCCGAGAGCGTGCGCATCGTTGTGCTGGCTCCAGTACAAAATGAGTCCGAACACGCCGGCGAGGCTCGCGCCCAACACAGGCCGCAGCCACGCAGGAATCTTTGAAACCTTAAACCAGCGATGGAGACCGTAAAAAACCTTGATAAATAGAACGGCCGCGGCGACCAACACGAATGCCAAGATCGTCATCGGCAATAATTCCATCGCCGATGACATTTGAAATTGGAGTTGCTTGCCGAATAGCGGCATAAAGCGGATTTCGGTCGGCAACCAGAAAGAAAAAATGCTGTAGCTTACGGTCGAAGCAACGGCGGCGGGAACGATAACATCCGCCTCTAGGTCCGCGCTCTTGTAAAGAATCTCGGCAGCGAACAGGGCACCCGCGAGCGGCACGCGAAAGATGGCGCCTATACCAGCACTCATTCCTACCGCAGACAGAATACGACGATCGCGAGCAGGTAGCTTAGCGAGCGTCGCGAGTAATGAGCCGAAGCCAGCACCAATTTGCGTAATCGGTCCCTCGCGGCCACCCGAGCCGCCGGTGCCAATTGTAAGCGCCGAAGAGATAAGTTTAATTGGCGGAACGATCGGTCGTATGTACCCGCGCTTGTGATGGAAAGCGGCGATCGCGGCGTCAGTTCCATGCCCCTCTGCTTCCGGCGCAAAGCGCAGCACGATAAGACCAGACAGCAGCCCTCCGACAGCCATCACCGCAATCAGCTTCACCGGCGCTACGCTGGTGTGCGTTTTCGCAGGAATAATGCGACTCTCGCCTGCCGGCTCAATTGGCACATAGCCGGCAATGGATTCGAGTGCGACGTAGCGGACTGCCTGGCTGGCAGCGTCGAAAACTATCGCGCCGATGCCTGCCACCGCGCCGACAGCAACCGCCAAGAGTAGCCACTTTCCCGTCGTATGAAGTGGCGAAAAGAACCTTATCAACGATCCGATTATGAAAGTCGACTTTGCCCCGCTGGATGGCGACAACACTGCCGCAGCATTAACGCCGCCGGAGGCTGGTTGCACTGAATTGCCAGGAGCTGACGTCATACCGACAATAAGCGTAACATGTTTGGCCGAGTTCTGCCATTGTTCGCCGCTGAACGTTCCATTTTAACCAGGGCATTATGCGGTGAATTGCTAGAGCCTTTTTCCAATTGTCGTGCCGGGTGGCTGGGGCAACGCCCCAGAGTATTGCGAAGAACTAGGGGCGTTGCCCTAGGCACCCCTCGGAACACCGTTGCTAAATGATCTAGTCACAGGGCATTGATGCGACAACTCGCCCATCACTACGAGGCGTGAATTGCGGGCTGCGGGGGCGCGCGTCAACCGACCTTTTCTTCCGTTGCGACCTCGACCGTCTCGGTGCGGGAGTCGAGCAGGCTGAGCGATGTGTAGATTGGCGGACAATTCAGCAGCGTGGGGATGAGCATTGCGGCGAAGCAGGCGCCGAGCATGGGCAGGAGCATGCTGAAGCTGGCGGTCATTTCGGTGATGAGAACGATGCCAGTGACTGGCGCGCGGACGACGCCGGTGAAAAAGGCGGCCATGCCGACGACGGCGAAGGCGGTTGACGAAGCGCCGAAATCGAGTTGGAAGTAGTGCACGACGGCGTAACACAGTAAACCGATTTGAGCGCCGAGCGCGAGCAGCGGGGCGAACAGACCGCCGGGCGTGGCAGCGGCGTAGGATACCGGGCCGAGCACAAAACGGAGCAAGAATACGAAGCCGAGGACGCCTGGTAGGAAGGCGCCATCAATCGAATGTTGGGCGAGTGCTTCGCCGCCGCCAACAAGCTGCGGGGCGAACCAGGCGACGATACCGACAAGGCCGCCAATGATTGCAGCGCGCATTTCGATGGGGCGGCGCTTGAAGCCGTCGATTAAACCGAGCGAGCTGAGGATCGCGCGGTTGTAAGCGACGGCTACAAAACCGGCGACGATTCCCAGTGCAACGAAGTCTACGTTTGCGAGTGCGCTCGGATATGAGAGCGGCGTCATCTTCAGTTCGGGAACATCGCCAAGAAAGATGCGAGCGACGACCATCGCCGTGGCAGAAGCGCCAAGGGCCGCGATGGCGATTTGCGTTTCGAAGCGGCGGACGAGTTCCTCAAGAACGAAGATGGCGCCTGCGATCGGGGCGTTAAAGGCGGTAGCCAGACCCGCGCCGGCGCCGGCGGCCATGAGGACGCGGCAATCGGTCCAGGGCCTGCGCATCGTTTTACCAATGAAGTAACCGATACTGGCACCGACTTGGACGGTGGGACCCTCACGCCCGAGCGCGAGACCCGAACCAATCGAGAGCACCCCACCCACGAACTTAACGGGAATCAAACCGGTACCGGGCGGCGGTACGGCGCCTTCGAGAACGGCCTCCGTGTGCGGGATTCCACTGCCGGAAGCGTGCGGCGCGAAGCGGCGTACCAGCCAAGCCGCGATACCCGTGGCGGCGGCACAGGCGGCGACGATCACACCGAGTCCGACGACTGGAAAACCGTGGGACCAGCGGATAAGCGCGTTGCGGAAGAAGTCCGCCTGGTCCAGTGCGAGTCTAAACAGTGCTCCGATGAATCCCGCCGCGGCGCCGACGACAAGCGACAAGATCGCAACCGGTACGAGATTGTCACGTTCGGTAATGGGTGAATTGGACGTCATCAAATACGACGGTTGCGTGAGCATCTGCGCAATCGTTTATGAGGCGGGACTGCCGATGGCGGCTATTTAGTGGTAACGGCGGCGCGCTCTGCGACGCGCTGGCGAATAAGTTCAAGATCATCGTTAGGCGTGGCGTTGATCAGTCGGCGGGTGTAGGCCTCCTGCGGGTTTTTGTAGATATTTTCAGAGGGGCCGAACTCGACGATTTTGCCGTTGTTCATGACGGCCATCATGTCGGCCATGAACTTTACCACACTGAGGGCATGACTGATGAAAATGTACGTCAGGCCGCGTTTATCTTGGAGCTCTTTGAGCAAGTTCAAGACTTGGGCTTGAACGCTAACATCGAGCGAGGAGACGGATTCGTCGCAGATGATGAACTCGGGGCTGGCTGCGAGCGCGCGGGCGATGCAAACGCGTTGGCGTTGGCCCCCGGAGAATTCGTGGGGGTAGCGGCGGAGGTAGTTTGGCGTGAGGCCGACTTCTTTTAACAGGCTGGCGGCGCGGTCGCGGCGTTCTTTTTTATTCGCGCCGACGCGTTGAATGACCATTGGCTCGGTGATCGCGGCTTCGATTGTCATCCGTGGATTGAGCGAGCCGTAAGGATCTTGGAAAATGATCTGCATTTTGCCGCGCATCGCGCGGAGTTCGCCGCCGCTGAGAGCGGCGAGATTGGTGCCGCGGTACAGGACCTGGCCGCCCGTGGGTTCGATGAGCCGGAGGATTGCGCGGCCGGTGGTGGTCTTGCCGCAGCCGCTTTCGCCGACGAGGCCGAGCGTTTGGCCGGGGTAGACGTTCAAGCTGATGTTGTCGACCGCGCGGATATGGTCGACCGTTCGAGCGAGAATGCCGCGGCGGACGGGGAAATGGACTTCGAGATTCTTTACTGCGAGGAGCGGTTGGGTGCCTTCGGAGATCGTTTGGGTGTCGGCGGCGTGCTGTCCTTCCGCCCAGGGATGACCTATGGCGGCAAGCTCGGTTTTTGGGTGCAGGCGACGGCCGCGGCCTGCGGTTTCGAGGTGGCGAAGACGGGCGGCATCCATTTGCTTTTCGATGACGCGGAAGCTGGCGGCTGCACTGGCGGTGCCAGTGACACCCGGGGAAGGTGCAAGCTGGCGCGGACGTTGGCTAGACGGCGGAGCTGTACCGGGACTTGGCGGAACACTGCTGGGCGAGCCAGCAGCGGCACCCGGAGTTCCCACTGGCACGACTTGCATGAAGTCATCGACCGTGGGTAGGCGGCGATATTTGGTTTCGAGGCGGGGGCGGCAGGCGAGGAGGCCCTTGGTATAGGGATGCTTGGGGTTCGAGAAGATTTCGAGGACGGGGGCGTACTCAACTTCTTCTCCGCGGTACATGACGAGCACCTCGTCGGCGATCTCGGCAATGACGCCGAGGTCATGCGTGATGAAGATGATCGCCATGCCGCGGTTGTCGCGGAGCCTGCGGAGGATTTCTAGGATTTGGGCTTGGATCGTAACATCGAGTGCGGTGGTGGGTTCGTCGGCGATGAGCACCTGCGGGTTGCACGAGAGGGCCATCGCGATCATGACCCGTTGCTTCTGGCCGCCGGACATTTGATGCGGGTAGGCATCGACGCGCTGTTCGGCGTTTTTGATGCCCACCTCTTTCAGTAGCGCAATGGCTCGCTCCCGCGCCTCGGCTTTGGTGACCTTTTGATGGAGGACGATCGCCTCGATGATCTGCGCTCCGACGGTGAAGACCGGATTAAGCGAGGTCATCGGCTCTTGGAAGATCATGCTGATGTCGCGGCCGCGGATCGATTGCATCTCGCGCTCGGGGAGCTTCACGAGGTCTTTGCCGAGGAACGCGATGCGGCCGGTTTCGACTTTGGCGTTCGACGAAAGCAGGCGCATGATCGAAAGCGACGTGACGCTCTTGCCCGAGCCGCTTTCGCCGACGATGCCAAGCGTGCGGCCGGGCTCAAGGCGGAAGGTAAGGTCGTCGACGGCGCGGACGACGCCTTCGTCGGTGTGGAAGTAGGTGCGGAGGTCGGTGACTTCTAGGACGGGGGGCATGGGAATATTTAACCACAAAGGCACGAAGAAGAAAGCTAAAACTTCTGCCCGTTTTCTTTGTGTCCTTTGTGTCTTCGTGGTTGTAATTGAGGCATGAAATATCAATTGCCGGGTTGGCGGAGTCTGGGATCGGTGGCTTCTTGGAGGCCTTCGCCGATGAGATTGTACGCTAGGACAGTGAAGAATATCGCGAGGCCGGGGAAGACGATCAGCCACCACATTTGAAGGTTGTCGCGGCCCGCTTCGAGAAGCGCGCCCCAGCTGGGGTTTGGCGGGGGTGCGCCGAAGCCCAGGAAGCTGAGTGCGCTTTCGATCAGGATGGCGGAGGCGATTCCGAACGTGATGGGCACGAGCACCGGGGCGAGGCCGTTGCGGAAGATGTGGCGGAACATGATGCCGAACCAGCCCACGCCGACGGCGCGCGCGGCAGTGACGAAGTCGGCTTCGCGGAGGCGGATGAATTCGCCGCGCATCAACCGGGCGATGCCGGTCCAACTGGTGAGGCCGAGGACGGCCATCAGGTGCCAGATCGTAGGGTGCTCGAGGACAGCGATGAGCGCGAGGATCAATACTAAGGATGGAATACACATGACGAATTCGATGAGGCGGCTGAGAAGCATATCGGCCCAGCCGCCGAAGTAACCGGCGAATGCGCCGAGCGTGATGCCGATTGCGCCGGCGATGCCCATCGAGACGAAGCCGACGAGCATCGCGGTACGGGTGCCGTGGACCATTTCGGCGAAGACATCGACACCGGCCCGCGTGGTGCCGAACAAGTTGAGCTGGCTGGGGTGGCCTTTGTCGCGAGTTGGGTTCGCGGGGTGGTCGGGCCATTCATCGGCGCGGACCCGGCGGTAGGGATCCTGGTACACGAGCGGCCAGAGGGCCCAACTTTCCGCGTCGCTCTCTTTCAATTTCGCGGGGTACACGCCGCGGAAATGATCAGTTTGGAAGATCGGGTTTTCCCACGAGCGATGGAAATACCCGAGCGCGGGGAAATAAAGGTGGCCTTTGTATTTGCAAATGATGGGCTTGGTGCCCGCGATGGCCGGTGAGAACAGGGCAACACACGCCATAAAGAGGACGTAGGCGAGCGCGATCATCGCTAACTTTCGGCGACGAAAGTGGAGCCACGTTTCGGCCCAGAAACCGCGCGAGGATTCGAATTGAAGCGCGTCGGCGGCAAGTGCGTCGGCGAGCGGTGGCGTGATGTTGGGGCCGATACTCATGGCACAGTATTCAAGTATCACAACCGAGGGCTAGCGCCCTGCGGCTGAATAAATCAGCCGGCACGCGCTAGCGTCCGGTTTTTTGTGTGAATTTTGGCGTTATTCTAATCATTCGTAACTCACACGTGGATCAACGAAGGCGTAGCAGATGTCTGCTAATAACTGCCCGATTAGTGTGAGGACCGAGAACATCAGAATTAAGCCCATCAGCGTCGGATAGTCGCGCATGCGGATGGACTCGAAAAACAGTTTGCCCATGCCGGGCCAGCTGAAGATTTGTTCGAGGATGATGCTGCCACTGAGGAGCGCTGGGAGTTCCAGGCCGACGAGTGTGACGAGCGGGATCAGGGTGTTGCGGAAAGCGTGATGGTAAAGAATTCGCCAGTAGCCGACGCCCTTCGCGCGGGCGGTGCGAATGTAATCTTGGCGAATCACTTCCTGCATGTTGGCGAGGATGAAACGGCTGTAGTAAGCGAGTGTGCCGTAGGTGAAACAGGCGACTGGCAAGAGGGCGTGTTTAAATAAGTCCAAGAATTTGCCGCCGAACGACATTTGATTGAAGTGATCGCCCGTCATGCCGAACAGCGGCAGTTCGAAGGCGGTGCCATGCAGTTGGACGGCGAAAAATACCTGCAGGGCGAGCGCGGCTACGAACGCCGGCAGCGAATAGAGCATGTAAAGCAGGACGCTAACGGTGCGCTCATCCCAGCGGCCATTGCGAGCGGTCGCGTAGAGGCCAAGCGGAATCGCCAGGAGATAAGAGATGATCAGTGACGAGAGCGTTAGCAGAAGCGTGGCACCTATCCGCTCTCGAATCACGTGCGTGACGCTGGCATGCTGCGTGAATGACTCGCCCAGATCACCGTGAACCAACTTGCCGAGCCACTTCGGGTAGGAAACGTACCACGGGTCGTTAAGGCCGTACATTTCTCTCATGCGAACGAGGTCTTCAGGGAGTATACGCTTGCCGGGCTCCATCATTTCTAAGCGTACAAGCAGCGGATCGCCGGGCATCGTGCGAATAAGGATTTGAACGAACAACGTAATTAACAGCAGCGTAAGCAGCCCCAGCAGAATTCGGCGGATGATGTAAGAAGACATCGGTGTATCTCAGGGCATCCACAGCGACATGAAACCGGGGGCATACGCATACGGGCCGCGCGGGCTGAAGCGGTAGCCCCGCAGCGAGTGGCTAAAACCGAAAAAGCGGTTTTGGTTATACAGAAACAAGTACGGTTGGTCGGCGTAAATTAAATTGGCGATCTCGCCATAAATCTGACCGCGCTTTTCGCGATCGAATTCCACGAGGCCGGCTTTGTAGAGTTCGTCGACTTTGGGATTCGAGTAAGAGCCGAAGTTGCGATCTTCGCCAGTGCCGAAGATGTTTTGTGTGAGGTAGGGATCGGTGCCGGTGCCCCAGCCGGCCATTTCGGCTTCGTATTTTTTGTTCTGGACTCGATCTTGGAAAACAGCGGCCTCCATTGGCACGACGTGGCAAATTACGCCGATGCTGTCGAGGTTTTCGCGCAACAGATTGCAGATGTCGATGCGATCCGGTTTCAAGCTCACGGTGAGATTGAACTCGAACGGAATTCGCTTGCCGTTCACCTCTTTGTCGCGGATACCGTCGCCGTCGGTATCGATCCAACCCGCTTCATCCAAGAGTTTTTCGGCTTTATCGAGGTTGTATTCGTATAGCGGAAGTGGGTGCTTCGGGTACATCCAGGCATCGGGCGCGAAGATTCCGTGGCAACGCGGGTAGAGACCGTAGCACAGATCGTTGATCATTTCGTCGTAGTTCATGGCGTAGGCCATGGCCTGGCGAACTCGGATATCCTCGAAGAAAGGCGTTTTCAAATTCCAGCCGATGTACATGTAGAGCCACTCGTTACCAAAGGCTTTCGTGTTGTTGTCGTAGAAGTCGCGGCCGGAGGTTTGAGTTTGCCACTGCTGGGCCTCGAGCTCGGTCTCTTGAATGCGGCCTGATTTAAGTGCGAGGAGTCGCGTATTGCCATCTTCAAGAATGTTGAAGCGTACTTCTTTGAAATAGGGCTTTTCGCGCACTTGCTTGCCGTTGTACGTAAACCAGTTTTCGCGGCGGCGCAAGATGAGATTGGACCCGCGGTTCCATTCCGCAAGCTCGTAAGGACCGCCCACGACAGGCTTCAATTCCTGTTGCGTGTGGTACGCGCTCGTGGTGAGCGTCGGATCCTCGGCAATTGACTTTTCGTAAATATGCTTGGGGATGATCGGAAAATTAACGTCCCACACATTCGTTGCCTGCGCGGCCTTGTGGAAATACACGAGCGTGTGGTCGTCGTAAGCCTCGACCCATTTGAGCTGATCGGGGCCCGATCGCACTGCCGGGACGGGAACTTTAGAGCTCATGATGGCTTGGAAGGAGAAGGCGACATCGTGCGCGGTGATTGGTTTGCCATCGGACCAGGTGAGATCATCGCGGAGGATGACTTTATCCATCATGTGGTCTTTGCTCGTCTTCCACGACGTGACGTAATCGGCGTCAGCGAACGGAACCATGTTCCAGTCGAAGTTGAACGCGTTGAATGCCGTCAGATCGGCAAATTCGAATTCGGCGAATGAGCTCGGAAGCAACGGATTCGTGGAGGCGAGATCCATGACCTCACAACGACCCATCGTGGCGTCGTAGTTCACGCCTTTGCCATTGGGTGGCGGGACCATCGAAAGCGCGCTGAGGATTTTTTTATTGTCCTCGGGTGAGTCGTTGTGAAGCTTTAGCGCCTCCTCAACAGAAACGAGCGGCGGCTCTTTCTTTTTCTGTTCTCGCAACTCCTCCATTGCATCGACGACGGGCATCTCCTGCCAATCTGCGGTCTTGTCGAGCTCCGCGAGTGGCGGCGGCGTGAACGGCTCGAGGAGGTCGCCGAGTTTGAATTTGTCGCCAGCGGGCAGCTTTTCGGCGGACGTGCTGGAAGTCTTGCCGGCCGGCTCAGCGCTACAACCTATCGAGAGCGCAACGGCAACGAACGGCACGAAGAAAAGGGAACGTCGAACCAAGATAGTCACGGCCGGTGTTGAAAATGCGGAAAGACGTCTGCCAGCAGATCGACGGAAATGTACGCTACAGAATGGTTTACATCGCGTCAACGAGCGTAATACGCCGCATAGTTGGGAAGCGACAGCAGCGGACCGTCTTGTCGTACTGCTAGCAACCGCAATTGCTTCGCAAAAGCCGTTGCTCCGTGTGGGAGGCGACTGCTAAGCTGCCGCCCCAAATTCTCGGTGCCCATCTTTGTTTGCTAAGGGAATGCTATGGCTATTCGGCGCGTGCGGCTGACGATTCTTGCGATGACGGTGTTGGCAGTCCTACTCTTCGGGCTGAACGCGGGCGCGCAGAATCAAAACGGTAGTGCGGCGCAGCGAGCATTCAAACCACAGCCGGGGAATCAGGCGAGGTCAGCGGGTAAGCAGCAAACGGCGGCGACGGCAGACGCCAACGCGAAAGAGCAGCCGAAGGTGGTTCCAACTGCGCCCGAAAAGCTGGATCCCAAACAGCGTGCCGAGTTTCTGAAGCTCATCGGCGCCAACTGGATTTGGTCGCCTGCTTATAAGAAGGATGAAGTGCCGGTCGGCGATTGCTACTTCCGCAAGACATTCAATTTGACCAACGCTGAATTCGGCCAGGTGCACGTGGCTTGCGACAACCAGTACGAGTTGTACGTAAACGGCAAACTGGTCGGCAAAGGTGGCGACTGGCGAAAGATGGACGTGCACGACATTCAGAAGTTCCTCGTAAGTGGGACGAATGTCGTGGCGATCAAGGGGACGAATACCGACGAAGGCGCGGCCGGCCTCGTGGCCCGAGTCATCATCAAGGAAAAAGGCGGCACCTTCGAGAGCTATTCGACGGACGCTACCTGGAAAACGAGCGTGAAGGCCGCGGACGATTGGGCGCAGCCGAAGATGCGCGACGACGACTGGCTCGCCGCCACCGTTTACGGACCGCTGGGCGGCGTGTTGCCGTGGGGCGATGAGATCGTGATCGCGAACGAAGGCTCGCGGTTCGTGACCGATCCGGAATTTGTCGTCGAGCGAGTCGTCAACGACGTGCAGGCGGGATCGATCATCGCGATGGCGTTCAATGCGAGCGGCGATATCCTGGCGTCGCGCGAAGGCGGCGGCTTGTATTTGATCCGCGACAAGAATAAAGACGGCAAGTACGCGTCTGTGGATGTCTTCTGCAAGGATGTAAAAAACATCCAGGGTATATTGTCGCTCGGGAATCGGGTGTATGCCGTGGGTGATGGGCCGGAAGGCGGCGCGCTGTATCAAATGACGGATTCGGATGGCGACGGGCACTGCGATAACCTTACCGCGCTCGTAAAGTATCGCGGCATCATGGGCGAGCATGGGCCTCACACGGTGCGGTTGGGGCCGGATGGATTGTTGTATGTGCTCTCGGGTAATTTCGCGCAAATTGCGACGTCGATCGACGGGCGGAGCCCTTATGTGACGACATACGAAGGCGATTTGGTGCAGCCAAAGTACGAAGACCCGAAAGGTTATGCGGTGGGCGTCCCCGCCCCCGGGGGAACGGTGATTCGCACGGATACGAATGCAAGTTTTATCGAAATGTTCGCGGCCGGGTTCCGCAATCCGTACGATTTTACGTTCACGCCGGATGGCGAGCTGTTTACGGCCGATGCCGACATGGAGTGGGATATCGGCGCGCCGTGGTATCGGCCCACGCGACTCGTACACGTGACGCCGGGCGGCGAGTACGGCTGGCGAAGCGGGTGGTCGAAATGGCCCGCGCATTATCTCGACAGCTTGCCGCCGACGGCCGACATGGGATTAGGATCGCCGACGGGCATGGTGTACTACAACCACACGGCCTATCCGGCGCGGCTACAGAATACGCTGTTCACCGCCGACTGGGCTTTGGGCCAGATTCACGCCATCAAACTTGAACGAACGGGCGCCAGCTACAAAGCGACCGATTCGATCTTCCTGAAGGGTCGACCGCTGAACGTCACGGGGCTCGATGTGGGGCCTGATGGAAGCTTGTATTTCTGCACGGGTGGCCGCGGGACGGATGGCGGCATTTATCGCGTGCGGTTTACCGGTACGAATCCGCCGCAAAACATCGCTTTCGGACAAGGCATTCGGCAAGCACTCGAACAACCGCAGTTGCAAAGCGACTGGGCCCGAGCGCGGATCGCCGCGGTGCGACGTAATCTCGGCGACGGTTGGCAGAACGAACTTGAGAAGATCCTCACCGACAACCGCAACACGGCGAAAGACCGCTTGCGGGCTATCGAATTGCTGACGTATTTCGGGCCGCAACCTTCCGATGCGCTGCTAAAGGACCTTGCTACTGATAAGGATCCGGCAATGCGGGCTCGGGTAGCGCGGTTGATAGGCAATCGTCAGAGCAAGGAGCTAGGCGAACCGCTCGTGAAGATGTTGAATGACTCCGATCCATGGGTGCGTCGCGTCGCTTGCGAAGCGGTAACTCACCGGGGCGTGGAAGCGCCGGCGGCGGCGCTTATCGAATTACTCGGCGACAAGGACCGATTCGTGGCGTATGCCGCACGGCGGGCGCTCGAACGAATTCCGGCTCAAGATTGGCAGGAGCAGGTGTTAGCACTTACCGCGCCGCGCTCATTCTTGTATGGGGCGACCGGCTTGCTCGTGCAATATCCATCGAAGGAAGTGGCGACCACGATTCTGAAGCGGTGCGAAGCGATCCTCCGCGGACAGGTGAATGAAGCCGGGCAAAAACCGGGCGAGTTGAGCCCGGCGACGTTCCAAGATTTGACGCGTGTCGTGCAGTTAGCGCTCGCGCGCGGCAAGGTCGCACCGAACGAAGTCCCCACACTTGGGCCACAGGTATTGAGCGAATATCCGACGCGCGATGCGCTGACGAACCGCGAATTGGTGCGGTTAATCGCTTATTTGCAGCCGGTTGGAAGTGCGCATGCACTGGCACAGCAATTGGACGCCAAGAACCCTGATCTGGAAAAAATGCATATTGCGGCGTACGCGTGCCGTATCACGAGCGGTTGGGATACGCCCGAAAAAATGGCGATGCTGCGATACCTGGAAGGAGTCCGCGCCGCCGAAGGTGGCCATAGCTTGTCGGGCTATATCGAATACTTCGCGCGCGACTTTTTCGTGAAGCTGACCCTGGCCGATCGGCGGCAGTTGATCGCTGTGGGTGAGGACTATCCGACGTCAGCGCTTTCCGTACTGGCTGGGTTGCCGGAAAAACCTGGCGCCGATGTACTGGCGGAAATTCGTGCGCTCGACCAGCGTGTCGATGGCAAGTCGGGCGATACGTTCGATCGCTTGCGCACTGGCATCGCAGCCGTGTTGGGCGCCAGTGGCGAAGAGGAATCGCTCAAGTATTTGCGTGATCTTTATAATCGTGAGCCAGCTCGGCGTGCGCCGGTGGCGATGAGTTTGACGCAACACCCGGAGGGTGAGAACTGGGCGATCCTGGTCGATTCGCTACGGACCGTCGACGGCGACGCTGCTCGCCAGATCGTTTCCACGCTGGCTAAGATCGATCGCCGGCCAGAAACGTCGGACCCCTATCGCAACGCAATTATTCTCGGCTTGCGAATGGATTCCAACAGCGGTGATTTGGTCGCACAGCTGCTTGCAAAATGGGTTGGACAAACTCCTTACCAATCCAACACAACGCCGGTTGATCAGCTTGCCGCGTGGCAAAATTGGTACGCAACGACGTTCCCGAATGAACGGCCGGCGGAGTTGCCCAAGGAAACGGTGAAGAACAAGTGGAGCTACGAAGAGTTGCTGGCGTACTTGGAGAGCCCCGAGGGCAAAGCTGGCAGCGCTGCGCGCGGAGCGCAAGTGTTCAAAGAAGCGCAATGCGTGAATTGCCATCGCTTCAATGGCAAGGGCGAAGGGATCGGGCCGGATTTAACGAGCGTGGCCCAGCGATTCCAACGCAAGGAAATCTTGGAATCGATCGTGTACCCCAGTCAGGTTGTCTCTGACCAGTACGCGAGCAAGACAGTCATCGTTGGCGGCAAATCATATACGGGCATCGTGGCAGACAAAGGCAATGGGACGACGACCGTGCTGCAATCCGATGCGCATAAGGTCGAACTCAAAACGAGCGAAATCGAAGAAATTAAGCCGAGCAAGATCTCGACGATGCCCGAAGGGCTGGCAAATCGACTGACGCTCGAACAAATTGGGGACCTGTTTGCGTACTTAATGGGAGCGCCCGAGCCGAACGTAGCGGGCCGCGGCACCGTCAGAGCACGCTAACTCCTAGCTTCGACGCGACTTAGCGACGGTCAGACGTATTTCTCGTGGCGGCACCAAAGCGAGCGGAGTTGCAGAGACTCGTGAAGAATTCGTAAGATTGTGGGGTCGGTTCGACCGACCTAAGTCGTGATCTCGATTCAACGGCGTTTCAACCAGTTTGCCATGCCCCGAACAGTTGGCTATTCGACGATTTGCTGGCGTTCGTCGCTGTTGGCGGCGGTCCTCGCATTTTTTGCCGGCGGCATAAGCGGGTCATTATTGGCCCCGACAGACGCGCGATCGAGCGAATCGCAAGAAAATGCGCCGAGCGGCGAGCGATCTGAAGATCTCGCGACAGTGTATCGTTGCGACCACGCCGAGCAGTTGCAGCGTGAGCGACTCCAACCCGCCGTTCCAGGCAAAATCACCAATATCTTCCGAGTGGGCCATGCGCCAGAAGTCGCGACACATGTGCCCGATGGCCATCGACTCTCGAATGGTCTTCTCGCGCCACTTACGTGCTGATTCCGCGCCTGCGGGATCGGTAGGCATCGCACGTAAGTTTCATTCTTAGCGCCCTCACAGGCAGTATGTGCCGCCGGTAGCGTCGCCATTCTTGGCAATGACCTGCCTGGGCACTTGCCGCATAATTTCGCAGCGCGCCCGCCAGAATCGTGGTGTCGCGCTCGAGGAGATTTTGCCATGCATCGGCTACTTCCAGGTATTTGCGAATTTAGTGAATCGATTTTTCCAGCGCATCGCGACCAGTTCGAAAAGCTGGCGTCGGGGCAACAGCCGACTTCGCTTTTCATCACCTGCTCAGATTCGCGGATCGTGCCGGAATTGTTAACGCAGACGAGCCCGGGTGAGTTGTTTGTGTTGAGAAACGCCGGAAACCTCGTGACACCGTGCTCTCCGGCGCCAAGCGGCGAGGGGGCCACGATCGAGTACGCACTTCGGGTGCTACGCGTGGAGGAGATGATCGTTTGCGGTCACTCGCATTGTGGTGCGATTGGCGGGTTACTGCGTCCGCAGGCGATCGTCGGGCTGCCCCATGTCGAAAAGTGGTTGTCGTACGCCGAACGGATTTGGGACGAGATCGCCGACCAGCGTTTGATCACCGATGGCGACGACGACATTCTCACGGCCGCCATCAAAGCGAACGTGCTCGTTCAAATTCAGCACCTGCGCACCTATCCGGCGGTCGCGGCAGCCGAGGCGGAAGGCCAGTTGCACTTGCACGGTTACTTCTATCGCTTCGAAACAGGTGAAGTAACAGTTCTCGACGAACCGGGACGGCGCTTTGTGCCAATTGCGTCGATCGTGGATACACGGGCGATGGCGGGCAGGGTCTGAACCGGAAAATGGCACCGACCCCCTTCCCTGCCGGATGGCAGGGAAGGTTTTCGATCGCACACCAGGCGCTCAAACACCAAAGATTGGAGTTGAATCGTGACTGCAGCCAAGGAATCTACGGACCCCGGATTTTTTTCCACACTGAAATTCGACGTTCCTTCGTCAATCGCCGCCTTTCTGGTGGCCTTACCATTGTGCATGGGCATCGCGATTGCTTCCGGCGTGCCGGTGGCGGCGGGATTGATGACGGGAATCATCGGCGGCATCATCGTCGGCTCTCTGGCCGGGGCGCCGCTGCAAGTGAGCGGACCGGCCGCGGGACTTACGGTCGTCGTTTATGAAATCGTCAGCACACACGGCGTCGGCGCGTTGAGCATCGTGGTTCTCGGAGCCGGATGTTTGCAGGTACTGGCCGGAACTTTTCGATTGGGGCAATGGTTTCGAGCCGTGTCACCAGCGGTGATCCATGGCATGCTCGCTGGAATCGGCGTGCTGATTTTCGCCAGCCAGTTTCATGTGATGGTCGACGACAGACCCAAGGAAAACGGGATTCGCAATCTCACTTCAATACCCCAGGCGATTGCTAAAGGCTTACCACTCCCGAGCGCGAGCAACAGTGAACAACGAGCAATTCGCACTTCGCTATTGAAAGACGTCGGGGCGCTGCACTCACAGCAGTCGTCGCTGCGCGACGCGGTCGTAGCGGCGAGTTCAACCGGCGGCCCACTCACTCCGACGTCTGGTGAGTCGAACGGATTTGCCGAAGAGCAAGTCGAAATCGACTCGAAGCTGCGCACTGTCGCCGCACAAATCGATCACGACGCCGACGCGCTGCAGAATCCAGCGCGAGTGCAGCTGGCCGTCGATGACGCGCAGAAACAAGGCACCGCCGCACTCGCGGCGCTGCGCGATGGGGGCGAGCAATCCGACGAGGAGTCGCAACAATCTGCAGTTAAGAGTTTAGAAGCGTTGCTCGCGAGCTTAAAAAACCATCAGTGGGCAGCCAAGGTCGGGATGCTGACGATCTGCGTACTGTTGGCTTGGCAGGGATTTGCTCCGCGGCGGCTTAAGGTAATTCCCGGCCCACTCGTCGCGGTGCTCGTGGCTTCTGTCGTCGCGTATTTGGCTCATCTGCCGGTGCTGTACGTGGAGGCGCCAAACAATTTATTTTCGGCGATCCATTTACCATCGCTCACGATGATAGGCGCGTCGAGTGCCAGTTGGTTGATCGAAGCTACGATCGTTATGGCGCTGATCGCGAGTGCTGAAACGCTCCTTTGCGCCACCGCCGTCGACAAAATGCACGGCGGCCAGCGGACGAACTACGATCGAGAGCTCATCGCGCAGGGGATCGGCAACTCGATTTGCGGACTGATCGGCGCGCTGCCGATGACGGGCGTCATCGTACGAAGCGCGGCCAATGTGCAAGCTGGCGCGCGAACGCGGAAAAGCGCTATACTGCACGGCTTATGGCTGCTGGTTTTTGTGTGCTTTCTTACGCCGGTGTTACGGTTGATTCCGGTTGCCTGCCTGGCGGCGGTGCTCGTTTTCACCGGGTACAAGTTGGTGAACCCGCGGCATCTCGTCGAATTGCGACATTACGGTTGGAGCGAAGTAGGGATCTACTTCGCAACGCTAGTGACAATTGTCTCGACCGATTTGTTGACGGGCGTGATCGTGGGCGTTGGTTTGTCTGCGGCAAAGCTACTGTTCACCTTCGCTCATTTGCAAACCGATTTGCAAGCCGATACCCACTCACTCCGCGCGCGATTGGGCCTGAGCGGCACCGCTACGTTCCTGCGGCTGCCCCGATTGGCCGCCGCGTTGGACCAGGTGCCGGCGAACTCCGAGCTGCATGTAGATCTCGAACACTTGCATTACATTGACCACGCCTGTTTGGAACTGCTTACCAACTGGGCCAAACAGCACCAGGCGGCGGGCGGGTCGCTCGTCATCGATTGGGATTCGCTCCACGCGCAGTTCCGCAACGAAGGGGCCGTGTTTCGACGAAAGGCGGTGGCATGATGAGCGATTCGCAGCAGCATTCGCCGCCGACTTGCTCACAGGCTCTTTACGATCAAGCCGAAATCGCTGATGTAGAGGTCGTCGATAACCAGCTCGGGAACCGTACGATGCAGCCGGATGAAAATGCGGCGACGGAACGCCTTGAGGTCGGGCTCCTCGAACATGCCCAGCGAAGTAAGCCGCGTGGCCGTGATGACTTCATCGCGAAGTTTCTCGCGATGTTGTGAAACGATGCTTTCCATCGCGGCGGCGCGATCCGCTTTGACGGCGACATACAGTACGAAACGAACGGTGCTTTTTTGCGCTTCGGCCGGATAGTCAGACCGGATTTTGAACTCACCCAACTTGATGCCGTGGACTTCGGTGTCGCTCGTGTTTTTCAGCGGTGCGAGCGCGGCGGCCGGAGGTTTTGCCTCGGGCTCTGACTCGGCTGCGCGCACCTGGGGCAGGCTGGCGAAAAGCAATGCCAGCGCCGGCAAAATAGCTAAGCAGAGTCGCGGCAGTTTAGTGGCTGATGGATGCATCACAGTGGTTGACTCACGACGTCGGTGATCAAAAGCTGTCTCAGGCGCTGCTCACCCAACTCGGCGCCCAAAGCATCTGTCAGCCGTGCTTTTAGTGTTGCTAGCTCGGCCTCTTGTAGCTCGTCCACCGTTGCGCTGCGGCAGATACTTATTACTTCATCGCGGATCACCCCTTCGTGTCGATCCCAGGCGTCTTTGAACTGAGACTCTTCCTTCGGCGACACGAGGGCGTATAAATCGAAATCGAATTGAACTCGGTTATGGCGCGAAAGGTTTTCAGCGTTCCCATCATCGGGAATCGGAATGGGGATCTTGTACTCACCCAGTGGGATCTCAGTGAGTTCTTCCTCGGCAGGCAGCAGATCCATCTGATCGAATTTGAACGTCGACTTCGAGCTGCACCCCAACATGGCGCAGCCAAATGCAGCAACGGCAATTACAGAGTACCGACGATTCGACATCCGAAATTCTCCCTCGAAAACATAGGCCGAAACTGGTGCGAGAATATGACCTATGTTTGATGATGGCCCTCGGGGCCAAGGAACTAGGGCGACCAGTTGTGACGATTTTGTGGATCGCGCCGCGCTTTCGAATGCTGGCGCGGCCGAATAACGCTTATGGACTTCGCTGGACTAAACATAGGTCAGAGGACTTTTCGCGGGTGGCAAATGCTGCCGCTAGTGATCGTTCTGACAAGCGGTTGCTATGATGGCGAGGCGCTACTGAAGCAGGCTCAATCCACAGCGCTCAGCACGACGCTGGCCGAAGTGGATTTGGGGACTTACCAAACGACCTTGCCGCGTGATCCATCAACCGGGCGCTATACGTCGGTTGACATGCACATATTTGGAACGGTGTCCAGATCGCGGTTGTCGATCGTGCAGCGACAACTAGAGGACGACGAGTACCTGATGCGGCATGAAACGCTGTCCGCCGTGCGGAAAAGCACGAGTGAAGAGTTGAGCGATCCTACGTTCACCAAGTTGCGAGCGCGGCTCGAGCGAGTCGTGAATAAGCTACTAACGGATTCGCCGGTGACGGAAGTCGGCTTTTATCAACTCACGCTGCGGTAGTACGTCAGTTGAGCGAAGAAGGCTGCGGGTTGAGAGTCAGCGGAATGGAATTCGACTGCTCGAAATTCGTTCTGCGTCGCAATTGACCGCAGGCCGCATCGATCGCGTCCCCCTTACGGTGGCGGAAGTGAACGTTGAGACCACGGGATTCCAAGGCCTGCCGGAAGTTGCGCTGCGCAGTCGGCGACGGGGTCTGATACGGCAAGCCAGCGACGGGATTGTACGGGATCACGTTCAGCATGGCGGTGCGGCCGGCGAGCAAAATTGCCAATTCGGCGGCGTGGGCAGGACTATCGTTGAGGCCGCCGAGCAGCACGTATTCGAACGTCAGCTGCCGACCCGAACGCTCGAAATAATTATCTGCTTCGGCCAGCACGTCGGCGAGATGGATTTTGTCCGCCACCGGCACAATTCTTTGACGCAATTCGTCGTTTGGCGCGTGGAGCGAAACCGCTAAGCGGTAACGCGGGTTGGTCTCCGTCAGGCGGCGCATCGCCTTCGTGAGACCAACGGTCGAAATCGTTATGCGGCGGGCGCTGATGCCAAGGCCGTCTTCGCGGGTGGCTTCGTCGAGTGCGGGAAGCAGTGCGTCAAGATTTGCCAGCGGCTCGCCCATGCCCATGACGACAATGTGGCTGAGGCGTTCGTCTTCTTTCAGAAGCGACTGCAGCCGCAGGATTTGTTCGACGATTTCGCCCGTGGTGAGATTGCGTTGCAGACCGTCGAGACCGCTGGCACAGAAGACGCAGCCCATGCCGCAGCCGACTTGCGTGCTGATACAGATCGTGCGGCGTGTTTCATCGCGCAGAAGCACGCACTCGATTTGTCCGCCGCCCGCGAGCGTCAGGAGCAGTTTTTCGGTGCCATCTTCGGCCTGCGTGTGTTTGGCGATGGTGGAATTCCACATTGTGAAGTGGGCGCCAAGCTCGTCGCGGAGAGACTGAGGCAGATCGGTCATTTCGGCGAAGCTTTGAGCACGCCGAGCAAAGAGCCAACGGCGAACCTGGCCGGCGCGATAGCCGCCCTGCCCTCGCTCTTTGAGCCAAGGCGCGAGCAGTTCGTCGATACTATTTAGAAGATGGTCCACGGTTCGATAATGCCACCGAGATCACCGAGCACACAGAGTCACCTTTTTTCTCGGTGGCCTCTGTGTTCTCAGTGGCTAGTTTTGATTTGAACTGGAAAGCATTGTCGGCAGATAGGACCACACGTAGTAGGCTCGCGGCGATGCTAGTTCGATCAGGGCTCGAATGTCGGCATTCGCCCGGGCGGGTGCAAGCTTCGAATCGGCGCCCAACATTTCGCCAAAGAACGTAGGCTTCTTTTCGTATTTTACACAGCGGACTGTTTCTGGTGTTTCGCCCGCCAGCTCCGTGGCGCGAGCGATGGCGGCTTCGATGAAGCCGATTTTGTCGACTAGACCCTTATCGAGCGCCTGCTGCGCGGTGAAGATTTGGCCGGTGGCAACGGCATCAAGGCCTGCCTCATCGTTTTTAAACTTTGGTCGGCCGCTGACGACGATCGCTTTAAATCCTTTGAAGCTGTCGTCGACGAGCGTCTGCATAATTTTGCGCTCTGCTTCGCTCATGGGTTGAGTCGGCGAGCCCATCTTCTTGAGCGGATTGCTGGCGATCGAGTCTTCGGCGATGCCCAGCTTCGAAAGGCCAGCCGAGACATCAAAGTGAGGGATGATAACGCCAATCGACCCGGTCCAGGTGGTGGGTTCGGCGAAGATGGCGTCCGGTTGGCTGCCGACGGCCATGGCGACATAG
>DATBAY010000110.1:0-4438 GCA_036271295.1 Lacipirellulaceae bacterium
ATTCGTCGAACACGTGCCGAACAAGGAGCCTTTCAAATGATCATCGTCATGCGGCGTGATGCCCAGAAACAGGATATCGAACACATGATTAAGCAAGTCGAATCGCTCGGCATGAAACCAACGGTGCTCCAGGGCACCGAGCGGACGGTTATCGCGGCCATTGGCGACGAGCGGAACGCGCCGGTCGGAATTCTTGAAAGCGGTCCGGGCGTGGACGAGGTTCTGCCGGTCCTCGCGCCCTACAAACTGGCGAGCGTTGAAACGCGATCGGAACCAACGGTGGTCCGAGCCGGCAGCTTGACCATCGGCGGTGGGCAGTTCGGCGTGATCGCTGGGCCCTGCTCTGTCGAAAGCGAAGAGCAGATCGTGGAAGCCGCCCGTGCGATCAAGAAAGCTGGCGCCACAGCGCTTCGCGGCGGGGCGTTCAAGCCGCGGACGAGTCCTTACAGCTTTCAGGGCCACAAGGAAGACGGGCTGAAGATGTTGGCGACGGCCCGTGCCGAAACGGGATTGGCGGTGGTTACCGAAGTCGTCGCCGGGGAGGACATCGATTTGGTGGCGAAGTACGCAGACGTATTGCAAATCGGCGCCCGCAATATGCAGAACTACCGGCTGCTGGAAGCGGCGGGGAAGACGCAGCGGCCCGTTTTGCTCAAGCGGGGGCCGAGTGCCACGATCGAGGAGCTCTTGCTCGCGGCGGAATACATTCTTGATGCGGGCAACCAGCAGGTGATGCTGTGCGAACGCGGGATTCGCACGTTCGAATCGCACACGCGGTTCACGCTGCCGCTGGCGACCGTGCCCTACTTGCACGCCAAAACGCATTTGCCGGTTGTTGTGGATCCTAGCCACGGCACTGGTCATACACCCTTGGTGCCGGCGCTCGCTCGGGCATCGGTCGCGGCGGGGGCGGATGGGATTATCGTTGAGGTGCATCCGAATCCGGAAAAGGCCATGAGCGACGGTTACCAATCGATGAACTTCAAGCAGTTTGAAGACATGATGGTGGGCTGCCGGAAGGTAGCGGCGGCGATGGATATGAAGATGTAGCCGTGCGGCGTATTTTATTAAACCGCCAAGGACGCGGAGTTCGCCAAGGAAATTTCCATTCTGGGCGTTCTTTGCGTGCTTGGCGGTTTGTGTTTTGTCCTGCTCACACGTCGCATATCTTGAACCCCTGCGCTAGCGAGGTCATCGCTTTGGCGGGATCCTTGGGGATGAACTCCTGCGCGAGATAGCCGTCGAAGCCGGTGGCGACGATGGCTTTGCAGATCGCGGTGTAGTTCAGCTCTTGGGTTTCGTCGATTTCGTGCCGGCCGGGGTTGCCGCCGGTGTGGTAGTGGCCGTAGTAGTCTTTGTTTTCTTGAATCGTGCGGATGACATCGCCTTCCATGATTTGCATGTGGTAGATGTCGTACAGCAGTTTGAAGCGCGGCGAGCCGACCTTCTTCACAAGCGCGACGCCCCACTTGGAGTTGTCGCACATGTAGTTGGGGTGGTTCACCTTGCTGTTGAGCAGCTCCATGCAGATGGTGACTTTTTTCTGCTCGGCGTAGCCGACGACCCGCTTCAGACCTTCGGTGCAGTTTTCGAGGCCTTCCTCATCGGTGAGCTTGCGGCGGTTGCCGGAGAAGACGATCACGTTTCGCAGGCCGTTTTCGGCGGCGAAATCGATGTGCTCCTTCGTCGATTTCTCGAGCTCGTCGTGTCTTTTCGGTTCATTGAAACCATTGGGAATCGTGCATGCGCCGCTGAGCATGGCGCAGGTGAGCCCAAACGGTTTGATGAGGTTGAACTTATCGGGCGTAAGAAGTTCGACGGATTGGTAGCCGATGCGTTTGGCTTCCTCGGCGAGCTTTTCGATGGGGGTTTCTTTGTAGCACCATTGGCAGACGGATTGTTTGAGGTTGCCGTTGGACTTGCCGGTTTCTTCGCCGCGTACCCAGGCGACGGGTTGCGTGAAAGCCGCCAAGGCGCCCAGGCTTGCCGCTTTGACCATATTCCGCCGATCGAATTTCGCCGCGCTCGCCATTGCTCGATCCTCTTCAAAAAGAGTTTGCGTTACCAACCTCTCGCTTCTGTTCTTGTAACACGCGAACGAACTTAAATACAGGGCTCGCAGCTTTGCCCCCAAAGTCTTGGTAGGTTCCTTCTGCCGGAAGGGACTAAAGCGATACTCGACACTACCGAGCAGGTTCAGGTCCCGCTCGGCAAGCGGGACCTACTTGGGATTATTGTCGGAAATACGTGAAGTCGATTTTTTAGTACAAAATTCCTGGTTTGGAGGCTGCCGGGAAATACGTCGAGTCTGTAAATCGCGGCGTTTTTTAATGAGGGATGGGGCTGAGGGTGTTGAATATTGGTACTCGGAGGTTTGCAGAGGGACAAAAATGCGACTCAATGTCGCTACAGGGTAGTGTGCAGTGGGGACGGTGGCGGACGGTCTCTACGATGGTGCGATCGTAGGGCGTGGACGCGGGATTGGTGAGCCCGGCCAATGTAGCAGATTAGTATACGTTTGTATATACTTATTTTGGCCACTGACGGATTGATGGTCAGTCCGTATGATGGGTTCGCCGCGTAGCGGCAACCCATCGATTTTGTGGACGTTTGGGGCATGGCTTCACGCCTTTCGCACTCGCACCCAAAGTATGTTCCGCCCAAAATCTACCCGGTCGGCGATTTCATCCGCGCCAAGAACGTTTGTCTCTGGCAAGTGCCGAGCGTCGACCGGAATGTACCCGACGCCGGCCATGTATTCGTAAAGTTGGACGGGCGATGCACCAGCTTGTTCGAGGGCCAGTGCAATTACTTCTGTGTAGATTGCCTTGATAATTCCTCTGCGCAGAAGTGACTCGGCACCTTTAAGAACTTCCAGTTCAAAGCCCTCGACATCTATTTTCAGAAGAGCAACTTCTTCTATTCCAGATGCCTCGCAAAAAGCATCAAGCGTTATTACGGCAGCATGCACGCCGCTTGAGTTATTTGCATTGCTGAACTTGCTTTGACCCGGCGAGCGCGGATTGTGAATGAATGTGAATTTGCCAGGCGATGCTCCGATGCCGCGATCTACAGCCACAATCTGTGAGAACTGCGGATTCAGTTTGATGTTCGCCATTAGGCGCGCGAACGTTTCTGGAATCGGTTCGAATGTATAAATCTTGCCATATCCTATGGCAGCAAGCGTTAAGGCGGTTTGGCCGATGTTTCCGCCAACGTCAATCGCTATGGTGGGGCGGCTTGATAATGTCTTGCAGAAGGTGAATATATTTCGCTCAGCTTCACTTATACCTTTGCGGCAATGGATGTATTCAGAGAAATGCGCCCAGTTGCCCAATGTGGGGCCGTAATCCAGCGACACTTCCGGCGTGCGTCCTAACATCCTCGCCGCGCACCAACGGATGTAGGGCGCGATGAACTTCGGCTTCCGCGCCACCATCGTCGTGTTTCTGAGTGCTTTGGCGAGCATAAGACTATTGCGCGCAGAAGTGGCAGGAAATGCAAGCTGGTTTCAGAACAGGGGCCTAGCTGCGGAATATCGCGGACAGCCGTTGTCGCAGCCCAAACGGATTGAACAGCCGGGTTATAGCATTATTACCGCGTGTTATGTTCAGTGCCCGGTTACGCGGCGACCAAGGTCGCCCGCTAAGTAACAACGACTAGTTCGTTGAAGTGTTAAGCAGCGCCGAGAGAAACCGCTGGGTATCGGGATTGGCTCGGACGATGAGCTGGCCGCTGGGTTGGTCGAGCTCGATGTGGGCGGCGGTCGACTTGCCGTGTTTGTTGGAGCGAGCTTCGATTTGTTTTTGCAGGGAGTCGATGAGGGCGTCGTCGGAGGCGGCTTCTTCGCGGAGCTTCTTGGGGATCGGGTAGAACTCGACCCGTTCAATGCGGTCGAGGGCGTCGGAGGTTGTGATTTGGATGGTTTGGGCGTCGACGGCCCACCAGGTTAGGCCGAGGGGTTCGAGGATGCCGTCGAGCGCTTCTTCCCAGGGGCGATTGATGGTGGAGCAAGCGACGGTGGATGACGGGCGGAGGTTTACGTCGGCCAGGGCGGACCAATCGACCAGCACGGTGATGCCGGCGAGTTGCTGCCATTGTGCGAGGACGTCGGTGAGACGGGTCCAGGGCAAGAACGTGAACGTGGTCGATTTGCCGAGTGTGGTCACGAGCTTCTGGTTTGGGCTGGCGATCGAGAGTAAGTCGGCCGGGTATTTGCTGCGGAGCGGGCGATTGCGGGCGAGGCGGAGTCGTTCGCAGAAGATGAGGACTTCGCGGCGGACTGCGAGCGATTGGTCGATGTGGAGTGAACCGCCCTGCACTTCGATCGTGCCTTTGCCGCCGTTTGATTTCCAGGTGTGCGGCGCAACGAAGGATTCAATTAGCTTGGCGATCGGGCTCGCGTCGCCGTTGGCGGTGAGGTCTTTTACGTCGAAGT
>DATBAY010000111.1:0-2442 GCA_036271295.1 Lacipirellulaceae bacterium
GACGGCAATGATCGTGTTTGACTTGTCGAGGATCACGAGTCGGCCCTTCAAGTCGGGAACGGAGACGTAGTCGCCTTGAATGGAAGCGGACGTGGGCATGCCGAGGCCGGTCGCGACTTCCTCGATGAAATTGCCGTCCAGGTCGTAATGCAGGAGGCGTCCCTTGGGCGCATGGTTGCGATCGCAAACGAGCAGCCGCGGCGGATCATATCGTGTATCGAGCGTCAGCCCGTGCGCGGTGTGAAATTGCTTCAGTTCGTCTCCCTCGCTGCCAAAGTATTTGATGTACTTGCCCGTCTTGTCGAACTTGAAAATGTGGTCGCTGGCGTAGCCATCGGAGAGATAGATGTCGCCGTTCGGGGCGACCGCGATCGCCGTGGGGTTGAACTTCTTGAGATCGAGGCCGGATTCTTTCGGGAACGGTAACTTGAGCACAATCTCGCCGGTTTCGGCGTTGAATTTGATTCCCTCCTTGTTGTTGTTTCGCGCAGCATAAATGAACTCGGTGCCGTCTTCGTCGCGGATTTTTAGATCGTGGATCGCTTCGTATGGTTTAGCAAAAAACTTTCGCACCACGTTGCCATCCGGCGAGAACACGACTATGCCTTGGATCGCGCTGACGTAGATATTGCCGTCTTTGCCGACAGCGACGCCGCCGTGCGTTGGTCCGAGCGCCGAATGGCCGGTAGGCAGCAGGCCCCAGCCGGGGACCGTGTCGAACGTCATGATGCCGTCGCCCATGCGGACGGGTTGTGGCTTGTCTTCCGCTCGAACGGTTTGGGAAACGATGAGCGCGAGGGGAATAGTGTAAAACAGCGAGTTTTTCATGGTGAGTGGAATTGAATCCAGAGAGCGGTGAAGGTTTGAGACCAGTATCGCGGGGCGTCGACGGCAATTCAACCGACCGAGGTCCAAAAAATGATTTCACGACATCGAGAGCGTTTCAAAATGCGGGCATGGCCTCGATCAACAACGTGGCGCCAATCAGCAGCAGGCAGGCGTGGACCCAGGTGTAGAACCCGCCGCCTTGTAATCGCTGGTGAATAAAGCGTCCCGCGACGATGGCGATCAATACGCCGGGCAATGACAAAAGAAAGAATCTTGAAACCTCGCTGGTCCACATGCCGAGTGCAACATAGCCGACCATGCCGATGAGGCTGGCTGGCAAGAAATATCCTTGCAAGGTTGCCCGGAAGTGTTGGGGGGACCAACCGCGGAGTGCGCCGTAAATCGCGAGCGGCGGGCCGTTCATTCCGTAGGCGCCGCCCAAGATGCCGGAGCAGAAGCCCGCGCCGAGGAGCCAGCCGAGGTGATCTTTTTTCAATTGCAACTTCTTGGGGGCCGCGAGCGAGTAAATCGAAAAGGCGATGATGATTACGCCGAGGATCAACTTAACGATATGGTCTTCAACGCAAGTTAACAGTAAGAGTCCCAGTGGAATGCCCGGAATCGCGGACGCAATAAGTCCCGTGGCGCTTTTGATTTGCACGTGCCGCCAATCTTGAACGACGATCAGGCCGGCGACGATGATCGAGACGAGGACGGCAAGCGGCGCCGCGACCGCTACGGGAATGCGCAGTGCTAATAGCGGAACGGCCACGAGCGCTTCGCCGAAGCCGAGCGTGGAGCGAATCAGTGTGGCCAGGAAGATCACGGCCACGACGTAGACAGAAATCGAATCAAGCACGGCCCACGCACACATCCCCTCGTTCGCAGTTCGGTCAACCGTATTATGATAGTCGTGGTGCGCGCACGCAAGAATAAGTGGTCGCATCGCTACCGAGTCGCGAGGATAGTTATGAACGCGCTGTTGGAACGCTTGGGAATTCGGCTGCCTATTATTCAAGCGCCGATGGCTGCGATATCAACGCCTGAAATGGCGGCGGCCGTCTCGAACGCGGGCGGATTGGGATCGATCGGCGTCGGCAACCTCGATGCAAAGGCTGCCCGCGAATTGATTTTGGCGACGCGGGCGAAGACGGATCGACCGTTTAATGTGAATTTGTTTTGCCATCAGCCTGCCGTGCGGAGCGCGGCCGCCGAGGCGGCATGGACGCGGCGGCTTGCTCCGCTGTTTGCGAAATATGATGCGCAAGCGCCTGCCGAGTTGCACGAGATATACAAAAGCTTTGTTGAAGATCGCGAGATGGCGGAGATGCTCGTTGCGGAGCGGCCGGCGGTGGTCAGCTTCCATTTTGGGTTGCCGGATGAAGCGACGCTTCGGGCGCTACAGGGCCAAGGCATTGTGTTATTGGCGTCGGCGACGAATGTTGCCGAAGCGAAGGCAATTCACGAGGCTGGCATTGATGCGATTGTCGCGCAGGGTTACGAGGCGGGCGGACACCGGGGGAATTTTGATCCGCTGGCAACAGATGAGCGATTGAGTATGGCGACATTGACGCGGCTGATTGCGCTTAGTGTACCGACACCTGTGATTGCGGC
>DATBAY010000112.1:0-10748 GCA_036271295.1 Lacipirellulaceae bacterium
CGAAAACGGATGCGATCGACACCGCCCGCGAAGTCGACCGCCTGCTTTCGGATGAAGTATTCAAGCCGGATTCGAAGCTCGCGCCGCGGACGAGCGATGCGACTTATCTCCGCCGGGTGTGGCTCGACACTGCGGGCGATATTCCGTCGCCCGAGGACGTGACGGCCTTTGTGCTCGATCCCGCCCAGGACAAGCGTGAGCGGATCGTCGAGAAGTTGCTTGCGAATCCACAGTACGGCCAAAACTGGGCCCGGTACTGGCGCGACGTCATTCTTTCTCGCAAACTCGAAGACCGCGCGTCGATCGTAGCGAACCCACTCGTCGTTACACTGACGGATAAGTTTAACGAGAATGAGTCGTGGGCCAAGATAGCAACGGAGTTCATCACGGCGACGGGCGATGTCCGCGCGAATGGCGAGACGGCCATCGAACTTGCTCAGGACGGCCGTACCGAGGAAACCACGGCCGAGATGTCGCGGATTTTCATGGGCATCCAGATTCAGTGTGCTCAGTGTCACGATCATAAGACCGATCGTTGGAAGCGCGAGCAATTCCATGAGTTCGCGGCATTCTTTCCGCGGATCGCTGTGCGGCCAGTCTTGTCGCCGGTGGAGCGGAGCTTCGAGGTGGTGTCGGACGACCGGCCAGACTTCGGTCGCAAGCAATCGGCGGACCAACAAGGCCGCCGCGGCAAGCCCGAGCACTACATGCCCGACCTGAGTAACCCGGCTGCAGAAGGTACGAAGATGCAGCCGAAGTTTTTCCTTACTTCGGCCAAGGTGCCGTACGGCACGCCCGATAAGGAGCGACGCGGAACGGTCGCCAAGCTAATGACGCAGAACCCGTGGTTCGCGAAAGCGTTCGTCAACCGCATTTGGGGTGAGCTGGTCGGCGAGGGTTTTTACATGCCGATTGATGATATGGGGCCTGATCGCACGCCGTCGGCGCCTCAGACGATCGAACTGCTGAGCCAGCGCTTTGCGGAGAATGGCTACGACATTAAGTGGCTATTCCGCACCATCTGCGCAACGGATGCCTACCAACGCGAAAGCCGACCGCGGCGCGAGGTGGACGGGACAGCGTTTGCCGCCAACGTGGCCCAGCCGCTGCGGAGCGATCAACTTTTTAACGTGCTTTTGAGCGCAGTCGACATGCCGGAACCCGAGCAAACGCTCAATCGGCGGGAGCGACCGGCTGACACGAAGCCGAAATATGGAATGAACGCTACCGTGCGGCAATCGTTCGAGGCGGCGTTTGGATATGACCCGAGCGATCCACGCGACAGCGTGAATGCCTCGATCCCGCAGGCGCTCGCGATGATGAATGGTGTGCGCGTCAACCTTGCCGTGCGGGCCAACGACGACACGATGCTCGGCAAGCTGTTGAAGTCGACGCCCGATAACTCGACGGTGACTGAAGAGCTATACTTGCAAACTCTATCCCGCGAACCAACGGACAAAGAACGTGAGAAGGCGCTCGAGTATTGCAAATCGGTGAAGAGCCGTGACGCTGTTTTTGAGGACCTGCTTTGGGCGCTAGTGAATTCATCCGAGTTCTCGCATCGAAGATAAGAATATAACCACGGAAGCACCGAGGTCACGGGGAAGAAAAACTGAGATATTGAATTGTCTTATCCTCCGCACTCTCCATGCCTCCGTGGGTTAATTTCGCTGGTTGATATTGGAAATAAGCCATGAATTTCAAACTCCAACACCATGTTCACGCTCGTACGACCTGTGATTGCGTCGTGCATCGGCGCGATTTTCTGCGAATGGCGGGCGCCGCGGGTGCCGCTGCCGGCATGATGAGCTGGACGGACGCGATCGTCATGTCGGCTGACGACATGCGAAAACGCGGGATGGCGTGCATTCTGCTGTGGATGGGCGGTGGACCCAGTCAGTTCGAGACGTTCAGCCCGAAGCCGGGGCATGAGAACGGCGGCGAGACGAAGGCGATTTCGACGGCGGTGAGCGGAATTCAGATTGCCGACAGCTTGCCCAAGTGCGCTGGCGCGATGAAGGATCTCGCGATCGTGCGGTCGATGACGAGCAAAGAAGGAAGCCATCCGCGAGCGACTTTCCTGTTGCATCACGGTTATTTGCCGATGGGCGGAGTGAAGTTCCCAACGCTTGGCTCGAACGTAGCTCAACAAATAGGTACGCCGAACTTCGATATCCCGAGCTTCGTGCGTATTGGCAGCAAAGGAGCCGACGCAGGCGGGGCCGGCTTCTTAGGCGTCGACTACGATCCATTCGTAATGCAAAACCCCGAGGCGAAGCCGGAGAATACGCAACCGGCCACACGCGACGAACGCTACGAACGGCGGTTGGCACTGCTTAAGGACGTCGAGTCGAACTTCGGTGCTGTGGAAGGGACGGACCTGGTCAAAGACCATCAGAAGCTCGTCGACAAATCTTCGACAATGATTCAAAGCCCGCGAATGGCGGCTTTTGATCTTAGCAAGGAATCGGACAAAATGCGCGACGCCTATGGCCGCACGAAGTTTGGCGCCGGATGCCTGCTCGCGCGGCGGCTCGTGGAGTCGGGCGTCACGTTCGTGGAAGTTAACCAAGAGGGGTGGGATACGCACGAAGACAACTTCGATCGCACCGCAAGCAACAACGGCACGATCGACCAGCCCATGGCTCAACTGGTGAACGATCTGAAACGGCGCGGCATGCTCGATCGCACGCTGGTGATTTGGATGGGCGAATTCGGCCGCACGCCGCGAATCAACGCCCGTAGCGGGCGCGATCACTATCCGAAGGCGTTTAACGTCGTCTTGGCGGGAGGCGGCATCCGTGGCGGGCAAGTCGTCGGTGAAACCGACGCGGGCGGCGTAGAGGTGACCGCCCGGCCCGTTACGGTCAACGACCTGTTCCGCACGATCTACACGACGCTCGGCATCGACGCCGACCACGAAAACATGAGCCGCATCGGCCGGCCGATCAAGCTGGTCGATGGCGG
Source organism: Lacipirellulaceae bacterium (assembly GCA_036271295.1). Classification (GTDB taxonomy): domain Bacteria; phylum Planctomycetota; class Planctomycetia; order Pirellulales; family Lacipirellulaceae; genus JABDGM01. Next base: position 2,968 of record DATBAY010000112.1, read on the forward strand.
CAAGGTGGTTCGCGAACTTCTGGGTTGATTTTCTAAGTCGCCCGGGTGAAGATTTGGCGATGTTAGCTGTCGCCCCACCTGTGTTTTCCGATGATCTTGCGCGCATCGCCGTGGCGGTGCTGCTCGGCGGCGTGCTGGGCTTCGAGCGACAATGGCACGGACACTGGGCAGGACTGCGAACGCACATTTTGGTCGCTATGGGATGCGCGATCTTTGTCATTTGCGGCATGGACATTGTTGGCCGGGAGAGCGAGGCCGTCACGCGTGTAATTCAGGGAATCGCGTCTGGTGTCGGGTTCTTGGGCGCTGGCACGATCCTCAAGCTCGATCAGAAGGAAACGATTAAAGGGCTGACGACGGCGGGCTCGATTTGGCTGGCAGCGGCCTTAGGCACTTCGGCTGGATCCGGCGAATACGCACTCGCAAGCGCCGCGGCAATCATTTCGTTTTTAGTGCTCGCCGTGTTGGGGCCGGCCGAGAAGTACTTCGAGCACCGGCATAAGCTTCACAAATTGCAGTCAGAAGACTCCGCTGGGTTGCAGACGGATGCAAACTAAGTGGCTGCGAAGTCTCACGCTGGAGGAGGCAGAACGGGATGTTTGAAGACTTCGATTTGCGTGAGCGCCCGATTACCGCCGAGCACGTGCTGCGTGTTTGTCAGGAATGGCACGACCAAGAAGTTGCCGATGGTGAAACCGAACTGGAAGACCCGCTCACATTCCAATCGAAGATCGCAGAGTGGCGAGATGCGGATGAGGTGGGCACTTGGCGCAATCTGGCTCGGGCGATGAATGGCTACTGGAGCATTTCCGTTCCCAAGGCTGAATGGAAGGCTGTGCTCTGCCCCGCCGGAAAGCGAACATTGGGAGGCGTTTGCGAATTGATCGCTCGACATGCGAAAGTCGCTGAGATTCCTGATGTAACTATTCTCGGTCGCCGATGCCGCGAAGCGGGCGCATTCCTGGCTGTTCGCAAAATACTGACAGACGCGGGTGCGAATAGCGAAGAAATAACGCCGTCGACCAGTCTTGATCGATATGCGAAGCGTTACGGGAGGGTATTTAACGGCCCAATTCGCAAACTGGCGCCTGGCATGCTTCCGGCGGTGAGAGTCGATCACCCGATCTACAACTTCACGAATTATGGAATTGGGATCACATTTTTATTCGTCGGATTCTCATTCCTGGTCGGCGATCCGTGGCTGAAAGCGATCGCGATCAGCCTCTTGGTGGTTTTTTGGTTCGGCAGTTATTTGGCCACGCTCTTGCCGCCACGCCGCGTTGCGATTGGCGACTTGCGAACGTTTCGCGATTTGGCGAATGCATTGGCTGCAAACGAGCCCACGCAGTCTACGGCAGTTCGATATCTTTAAGCTCATAGCTCACGGGCAGGTCTACGATCGCGGCCGGCGTTTCGTAGACCCACGCGAGTGCATCCAAGTCCTGAGTTACGTCGAAAAAGTAAGCCACGCCGACTTCAGTCGCGGTTTGGCGTGTCATTTCAAAACCGGCGTTCTCGATGTGTCGGCCGTGCTCATCGACCAAGTAAGAAAGGTTCTGCAGCACCCAATCACGATGGTTTTGAAGCGACGTACTGTTTTCGCCGAGCGCGAAACGCACGTGGACTTCCCACACGGCGCCGTTCTTTTTTACGTCGTCGAGCGTGATCCGTACGCCGCCTAATTCCTGCGATTTGCCGATGGACTTTGTGAATTTTTCGAATTGGAATTTCGCGTGTCGGCCGGGGACGAGTGCGTGCAATGTGCCTTTTAAGGACGCGATTTTTTTCGCCTGGCGATCCGGCAGGCTAAGAGGCAGCACAATTTCGGCGCCTTGCGTGCCGGCGGTGACTTCTACATCCTGCAGAGCGTCGGGCTGAGTGATGATCAGTGCCGTACCGTTATCGGTGGTCGCATGCACGTCGCCGGGCGGCTGCGACAGGGCGATTGGAGGCAGGCGTGGTTCCCACCCGACTTCGAATTGCAACTTGAGCGTGGCCTCGCTCGATTGTCGCAGGTTGCGATCCGCTTCGACTTGGGTCGCTTCGATTCGGAACGGGCCCTCGTAGACGGCGCTTCCAACGCGCGGACGGACGCCATTTCCGCGCGGTACCAGCGACAGTGCCGCTTCGCCGCCGACATTGTTAATGCTGAGCTGGACTTGATCGAGGATCTTATCGACGGCTGACCAGAATGGTTCGTCTTTCAATTCGATCGTGATGCTGGCTCCTTTGAAGTCCGGATCGTCGTCTCGACTATCGACGAGCTTGTTGCCCGTTTGTTGTTCGATGGATTTCAATACGTCCTTGAGCGGCATTTCCTTTGCAGACAGCGTGATTTTGGTGCCGTTCGTAGCGACCTTCGCGGTGCGGTCTTCAATTTGCTTTCGGATGCGTGACAAACGATCGCGAAGTGCGAGCGGCATTTGATCGTTATCCTTCGGCAACAGGGCTAAGAAGCGATCAGTATCGGTAGTCGTGTTGCCTGCCAATTCGAGAAGTTCCTTTTCTGCCGCATCGCGATCTGCCGCTTTCGCGGCGCTCAATTGTTTGACCGCGCTGACGATCTGTTTTTCTAACGTGGCGTCAGCCGTCAAAGGGGCAGGCTGCTCGTCAGCTGCCTTCGTGGGGAAGGTCGCCAGAAGGCCGACGACCAGGAACAAAATCGTTTTCATCGGCAATTCCTCAATTCCTCGGATTTGGCTGCATTTTAACTAAACGCAGCGCAAATGTCTGCCAAAACTGGCTGCAAAGTGAGCTAGGCTTTTAAAGGCTGCGCACCATGAAGTACGAAATCGGTCGCCGCAGCCGCGGCTTGCTGGAGCCACTTATGACGGCGAGTATTCAGAAATTGTGCTGGGCGTTGGCGTTCGCTGCGATACCGAGCGTAGCAACCGCCCACTCTGCCGATTTCATGTTCCGCGCGAACGTCGACGGGCAGATTCTGGAGGGCCAGCCGCTGCATTGGAACGCCAACGAAATGTGGCTTCTAGGCCGCGATGGGCAGCTTTACGATTTCAATCCGAAAACCGCTCGCGATGCCCAGAAGACGGGCGCTCACTTCGCTTCCTACTCGCCGTCGGAAATGAAGATATCGCTCGAGCATGAGTTCGGGAACACATTCGAAGTGTCGGCGATTCGGCATTATGTGGTCGTCCACCCGCGTGGTGAACGAGATCAATGGCCCGATCGCTTTGAGCAGCTTTACGACCGCTTTAATCACTACTTTAGCGTTCGCGGCTTCCAATTGAAGGAACCGGAGTTCCCGCTCGTGGCCGTCGTATTTCGCACCCACGAAGAATTTATGCGTCGCGTGTCCGCCGATGGCGTACAAGCTAGTCCCAATTTGCTGGGAGTTTATGTCCCCAAATCGAACCGCGTGTTTCTTTACGACGTAACCGCCCATTCGAATGGTGCTGATTGGTCGCAGAACGCATCCACGATCATCCATGAGGCGACGCATCAAATGGCGTTCAACACGGGCATCCACCACCGGTTTGCCACCACGCCGAAGTGGTTGGCTGAAGGTCTGGCGACCATGTTCGAAGCGCCGGGGGTTTGGAATGCGCAGTACGATCGCACGCAATCGGATCGCATTAACCGCGGGCGGCTGAACGGTTTTCGAGAGTACGTGACAAAGCGCCGCAGCCCGGGTTCGCTGGCTACGCTGCTAACCTCGGATACGCTGTTCCAAAGTGACGTCGACGGGGCCTACGCCGAGGCTTGGGCGCTCTCGTTCTATCTGTGCGAAACTCAGCCGCGAGCGTACTCGGAGTTGCTGACCCGCATTGCTAAGCGGCCGGCGTTCGGTGACTATTCAGCCGTTGAACGGATGGCCGACTTTCAGAGCATCTTCGGCAGCGAGATGAAAATCTTCGACACGAAGTTCTTGCACTACATGCAAGACGTGAAATAGCTTAGCCGCGCTCGCTTAGCGGTCGAGCGCAGATTTCTGCGCGGGCTCGGCAGCCGCGGTCGGAGTCGTGGGATGATCGCCTGCCGCCGGTGCGTCGGGTGCCTCTTCAGCAGTTTGCCGCTCGCGTACTGGCTTATGATCCTGGTAGCTCTCTAGCTCTTTTTTGAGCTGGTCGCGATCGGTTTCGAGCTTCGACTTGTCATCATCCGGCTTGGCCTCGTCGACGTCCTTTTGAGCTAGCTCGACCGATTTTTTCGACCATTTCATCGCATTGTCGTAGTCACCGGTTTCGGCGTACGCAGCGGCTAGCGTGCTCAGAATGTGTGGCGTTTCGTATCCGCTCGATTCGGCGGCTTTGGTCGCCAACTTAAGTGCCCGAGCGCCATCGCGAAGCTTGTCGTCCGGTGAAGTGGCCAGCACCCAGGCGAAATTGTTTAGCAGGCTTTCGTCGTTATCTTTTTGGGCCAGTGCCTTGTCGAAATCAGCGATGGCCTCGGCGTGTTTGCCGATATTGAGATACGCATCCGCCCGGAATCGCCGCGCGGCGAAATTGTCCGGGTCTTTGTCGAGAACGGAACTCGCGATGTCGATCGCCTTGCGAGGCTTGTTGGCCATCAAATAGAACGAGCCGAGCTGATTCAGCAATTGTTCGTTACCGGGCGCGCTTTTGAGCAGGCTTTGGAGGTGATCAATCGCCTGGTCGACGTGATTGGTCGCCGCCAGGATCTCGGCTTTCATCAGGTGCGGTTGCGCCAGCATAGGCTGAGCTTTGATCGCAGAGTCGATATCTGCGAGTGCCTTCTCCGGCTCTTTGAGCTCGTAATAGACCCCCGCTCGCACGAGTAGAATCGCGACGTTATCCGGAGCGAGCTCCAATGCTTTGGAAAGTTGCTCAAGCGATTTCTGCAAGTCGCCCTTTTGACGATACAGCTCGCCGCGATGCTGATACGGCAGCGGCGCCTCGGGAACGAGTTCGCTCGCTTTGTCGAAGCTTTTCAGAGCTTCGTCGTACTTATCGAGCGCCAGCAGAATCATGCCGCGGAGTTCGTGCGTGGCGGCATGGTCGGGCTCCATTTTCAGGGCGCTATCAGTATCGGCTAACGCCGCGTCGAGCTTCTGTTGCTCGAAGAGATGCTGGGCCCGAAGGCGCAGATAGTCGGCCTTATCCGGCTGCAATTCAATTGCCTTGTTCAGATCGGCGACTTGATCTTCATCCTTCTTTTGCACTGCGCTCCGCAGGGCATAGGCCTCGGCCTTTTGGTCGGGGGTTGCATCCTTCGAATCGACGACTTTAGAGAGAGCTTTGCGAGCCGCGGATTCATCGCCCAAGGGCAACGATTGCAGCTTGCCAATCAGCAGTTGAGCGTCGGACATCGTGCTATCCATCCCGACGGCTCGCTGCAGGTCGGAAAGCGCGAATTGGCGGAACTGCATCGATCGCATGCCGCGCTGCGGATCTTGGGCCGGCACGTTGAATACGGCGGCGGCAAATAGCTGGCCGCGCTGCAGGAGCGACGACTCCAATAGTTGCTCCGCGAATTTTTTGTTGTCTGCATCCAAGCCTTTGTCGAGCGCCGAATCGGCGCGATCGATCACTTCGTTGAGATCATCGAGAGTTTCGGCCGTCACCTTAAGCTGGGTAGCCTTGTCGAGATCGGCTTGCCCTTCGTTGTCGGCAAAGGCAGGCGACGCGATCGCTGCCAAGAGGAAACAGACGAGGACGGCAAGACTCTTAACGTTGCGGAACATGGCAGTAGCTCGCTTGAAGGATCAACGAATGGGTGCAACGACGATACGTTACGCTGGCCGCCCGTCAGCGCTGCATTATTGCTACTTTGCGCGAATGGGGCTATGCGAAAAAGTCAGCATTCCGGCGGTAAACCCGGCCGAAAATCGTTAGCTCCCGTGGGAAACTCGCGCGGGCCGAGGGAACGTCTGGCACTTTCGCGAGGGGAAGGTCAGTGGGCCTTCGGCACGATTGTGGTTATACTTCTGCGTTCCAAATTGGCCCTAGATCGATTGAGAGTTGTGGAACATGGAAGCAGGGATCGTCGGATTACCCAATGTCGGCAAGAGCACGTTGTTCAATGCGCTCACGGCCGCTGGAATTGCTAGCGAGAACTATCCGTTTTGTACGATTGAGCCGAACGTGGGGGCCGTGGCAACCCCGGACCCGCGGCTCATGACTATCAACAAGTACATCGAAACCGAAAAGATCGTGCCCGCGATCTTTCAACTCGTAGATATCGCCGGGCTCGTCCGCGGCGCTTCGCAAGGCGAAGGGCTGGGCAACAAGTTTTTGGGCAACCTCCGAAACGTCGACGCGATTCTGCACGTCGTTCGCTGCCACCAGGACGAAAATGTTGTGCATGTCGAAGGTAGCGTTGATCCAATTCGCGACATTGAAACAATCGATACCGAGCTGATGCTGGCCGATTTGCAGTCGGTGGAAGGAATGCTCGATCGCGCTGAAAAACAAGTTCGACTCGGCGGCCCGGAAGCCAAAACTCGAGTCGACATTCTAAAAGAGTGCGAGACCCTGCTGGCGGCTGGCAAGCCAGTTCGTGGGCTGTCGTACGACGAGCCCGCATCAGCGCGCATTTTTAAAGAGTTGCAGCTGCTAACATCTAAGCGCGCACTTTACGTTGCCAACGTAGGTGAGGACGATCTTGCTGGCGAAGGTTCGCTCGTCGCAAAAGTGCGGCAGCACGCGGCGGTCGAAGGAAGCGAGGTAGTCCCGCTAAGTGCTCGCATCGAGTCTGAAATCGCTGAACTTGATGAAACGGACCGCGCCGAGATGCTCGAAAGCGTTGGCCTTAAGGAGCCCGCACTCGCCGTGCTGGCCCGCGCGGCATACAAGCTGCTCGGCTTGCAGAGCTTCTACACAGCAGGCCCGAAAGAAATCCGAGCTTGGACGATCCCTGCAGGTGCGACTGCGCCGCAAGCGGCCGGAGTTATTCATAGCGATTTCGAGCGCGGGTTCATTCGCGTCGAAGTCTATTCGGTCGATAACCTGGAGCAGCATAAAAGCGAGAAAGCCATCCGCGAGGCGGGCAAGTTGCGGCTGGAAGGCAAAACATACGTGATGCAGGATAAGGACGTGTGCCATTTCTTGTTCAACGTTTAACCTGGGGAATGTCGCCGCTCGCTCTTGCTAGGATGTCTTAACTCACGCTAGAATCGTGGTTTGCGTTTCGCTGCACGGGCAGCAATCATCACTAAACTTGGAGTTTGCCTTGGGCACAAGAAAATCGGGAAAGGGTCGGCGAAAGCAGGGGCGCAAAAAGCGTCGCATGCGCGCTAAAATTCGCCACCGTAAGAAGTAGTCTTTGTTCGAGTCGCGTCTCTCGCGATTCATTACCACGTCGCGCATAGACTCGTTTCGACTGCACTTGCGCTGCGCGCAAAACGAGACGACAGGGCGTGCCGCGGAATCTGGTAAGAGCCAGTAATTTCTCAACTCGCGGCGGTGCGATACACTTCTCACATGGAAGCGATTGCGGCAAAGGCGGCTCGTCATGAATTTAAGGCCGCGCGCGATGAAAACGGAATTCCGCACGTCGAAGCGCCGGATTGGCTGACCGCCCTCTACGCGTGGGGGTACATGCATGCGATCGATCGCCCCACGCAGTTAAATTTCGCGCGGGCCATCGCCGGCGGCCAAGCCACGGAGCGCATTTCCAACAAGCCCGAGTTATTGGAGATGGATTTATTTCTTCGCCGTGCGGCGCTGTATCGCGATTTGGAACGCGAAATCCGCCGCTTGTCCGATAGCGTTCATGAGCAATTAGATTGGTACTGCCAAGGTGTGAATGATGGCCTGGTAGACGCCGGGCGCACGCTACCCATGTGGGTGACCGGTTTTCAG